>JAPHTU010000168.1 GCA_026196145.1 Gammaproteobacteria bacterium | reverse complement strand
TGGACAACATCATCTACGACCCGCTGGAAAAGAAGATTAATTTCATCGACCTGCACCGTTCCGGTTATATGGACTATGTACAGGATATTTCGGTATTTATGGTATCCAACTATCGCCTGCGTGTCGTGGAACCAGAGCTGCGTCGACGCATCATGGAGCAGAGTTGCAGCATCTACGATTTTGCTGCGGCCCATGCCAACAGGGTCGGTGACAGTTCCTTCAATATCCGACTGGCACTTGGTCTGGCGCGATCCTTCGCCACTTCAACCCGTTTTGTGCTCGACAAAACGCTGGCCAGGGCAATGTGGTTGCGCGCCCGCTATCTGATGGAGCAAGTGCTTGCAACCGACAAGAAGCAGGCATCAAACTTTCAAGTACCGGTTCGGGAGATATTCAATGCTTAAGATTGGAGTTATCGGTATACCCGGTAAATGGTCCACCGAGACCCTTGCCGATGCGGTTGAACGGCAGACTGGTTTTCGGCTGGTGATAGATATGGCCGATGTCAGTCTCGACCTTGTGAACAATAGTTTGCGTGTTGGAGATAATAATCTTTGCGAACTGGACGCACTGATCGTCAAGAAGATCAGTGCAGTCTACTCGCCATCCACGCTGGATCGTCTCGAGCTGCTACGGATCGCAGAAGGGGCGGGTGTACGCGTATTCAGCCCGGCCGAGAGTATGTTACGGCTAATCGATCGGCTAAGTTGTACCGTTACTTTGCGTAACGCAGGTATCCCGATGCCGGATACCCGGGTGACCGAAGATATTGATGCTGCTGCTGACGCAGTCAGGCAATTTGGTAGCGCCGTCTTTAAGCCACTGTATTCAACCAAGGCACGCGGCATGACCATCATTGATTCGAACCAGGCAGGTATGGAACAGGCGATACGCGATTTCAAGGCAGACAATCCTATGATGTACATACAACGCAAAATAGAACTGCCGGGCAGGGACCTGGGGATGGTATTTCTTGCCGGTCGCTATCTTGGCAGTTATGCCAGGGTTTCACAGAGTGATGCATGGAATACAACCATTCATAGCGGCGGACGTTATGAAGCCCACACACCGGACGATAGCGTAATTGAACTCGCACACCGCGCGCAGGAGCTGTTCAATATGGATTTTACTACCGTCGATGTTGCGGAAACGGATAACGGCCCGATTGTCTTTGAGGTATCGGCATTCGGCGGTTTCCAGGGTGCCAAAGACGGGATAGGTATTGATGCAGCTGCATTGTATGTCGAGCATGTCATGCAGGAACTGCAACAGAATGGCTAGACGTATCGCCGCCATCATCAGGCATGGCGATTATCATCAAATGCCGGGTGTGCCAAGTGCACATCAGCCGTTCCCGATTAATGCAGATGGTGAAAGCCATGCGCGAGAAGCGGCAGCTGTTATTGATGATGTGATGGCACACAATGACTGGAAGTTGAGCGAGATAGTTGATTGTTCTCATATGCTCAGGGCCTGGCAGACTGCAGACATTATTGTCGGGAGTTTAGCGGGAACTGAAAAGTCGGAACTGCGGTTAGAAAGTTTTGATGAACTGGCAGAACGTAGCGTCGGCTGTGCTGCCAATCTGACAGTCGCGCAAATAGCCGAGATTATTCATAACGACCCGCGTTATCCTGATTTACCGCAAGACTGGAAGTCCAATAGCGAGTATCGCCTGCCATTGCAGGGAGCCGAATCACTACTTGAAGCTGGTGAACGTGTTGCGGCCCACCTGGCAAGGCGTATGTCATCACTACGAGTCGAACGAGATACACTAAAGCTCTTTGTTGGTCATGGGGCAGCGTTTCGGCATGCCGCCTTTCACCTCGGGGTGCTGGAATACGAGCAGATTGCACGCCTGAGTATGTTTCATGGTCAGCCGGTATTTCTGGAGTTACTGGAAGATGGCAGCTGGCATCATATTGAAGGTGAATGGAAGCTTAGGAAAACAAATTCAGATTTCACTGATTGATGGGCAAGAAGAATCAAAAAGACATGCTGCCGCATTACCGCGGTGAGAAATGGACAGGCATTAAATTGCCGACCGAAAGTCAACACTGGTTGATGGGCAGGGGGCGCTCGGTCAAAAAGGACAGCTACCACAGCGCGGCCTACTACAAGGAGTTTGGCAAGGCTATCGGCAAGCAGCGCTGGAAGTGGCCAAAGCGTTCCATTTACTTCATTTCCGATATACACGGTGATGCCGATGCCTTTATCGCATCACTGGTCGCTACCGGCGTAGTCAAAAAAACCGGGCCGCGAGACAAGGACATCAAGCTGACCCGCGCGGGTTGCCGAGGTCGCTTTCTCATCGGTGGTGACTGTTTCGACAAGGGGCCGAGCACACTGCGCCTGCTGCGTGTCATCAAGGTACTCATCGATAAACATGCCGATGTGATGATCCTGGCCGGTAACCACGACATCCGTATGATGCTGGGTATTCGTAGCATCAATCTTGATCCCGATCCAAGAACGGATCATTTTTTTATCCGCATGGGACGCAAGATGGTGCCCTTTTTAAAGGAGATTAATGATCAGTACCTGCAGGGCAAAGATACCTTGCGCGGCATGCCGAGTACCCGCCAGTGTCAGCGGCTGCTGTATCCGCCAAAGAGCTGGTTCCGTGAGTTTCCAAAGCTGGCCACCTGGACCATGCCTGATCCAACGATTAAAAAGGAAGTGAGCAAGCTGCGTGAAAAAATCGCCCAGTTTGATGAAGATATCGTTAAGGCGAATTTATCGCTGCGTGCCGTATTTGCGGCGGCCATGAAATGGCAGGAGTTGTTCCTGCATCCAAAGGGCGAGTTTGCCTGGTTCTATCAACGCATGCGACTGTGTTATCGCAGTGGTTCGTTTCTGTTTCTACACGCAGGCGTGGATGACCGGATCGCTGCCACACTCAATGATAAAAGCTGGAAATACCTGAACAAGCGGTTTCGCAAACTGATGTTCGATAATCCGTTTGATTTCTATTACGGCCCCTTCGCCAACATCATGCGCACCAAGTACCGCGAGGTCGACATGCCGTTAACACGTAACGGAGTGAACAAAATCCACCGGAAGGGAATCCGTATCATTGTGCATGGGCACCGGAACCTGGTGCACGGGCAACGGCTCATGTTGCGCAAAGGCATGCTCAATGTTGAATGCGACACCACACTCGATCGCAACTCACGTAAAAAGGAAGGCCTGAAAGGTACGGGCGCGGCTGTCACCATTATCCGTCCGGAGGGTCATATACTCGGTATCAGTAACGACTATCCCTACATCAAGGAGTTCGACCCGACCCTGTTACTTGAGTAATAGTTTCTGGTCTACGATCAGGACTTGAAAAAACCTCTTCTGGTTGCAACTTCACCTACCAGCTTTTCAAAGCGTAATGAGAATAACTCAAAGAATGTCACATGGCGGTATCTTGCTATTATCAGCGCAATGATAAAGAAAGAGATGCCAAAAGCAGAATTGATCCAGGAGCTTAGCTCCCATTGGCCAGACCAGACTAATTGTATATCAGGGAGAAAAGGGTAGAAATAGGGTATTGGCCACTGGTCTCCGTCGGGTCCTCTGGCTCCTGCAATGTCACACAACAGGTGTAAATGGAAAGCCAGCAGTGATAGCCAGAACACGACCATACGCTTTCCACAAATGATTGAGCATATGATGGCGAACACAAGGCCAGTCAAGAGATTATGTGTATAGATGTGATGGAAATCTTCATAGTAAGTAGTACTGGAACCAAGATAGGCAGCCACCCGGTCAACAATATAACCAATACCATCAACGTCAGGTATCAACCCTGACAGTGTGATAAAAATTCTGCTCTTCCTGTCCAGACTGACTGTATTTGCCGTTACCCAGCTGATGATGAAGTGTTGTCCCGGGCTCATGAAATGACAGGAATCAGCTTATTTGCTACCTGATACCCTGATTTCCTCGAACTTCTTTCTGTCTTCCTCGCTGAGGTCTTCAGGTATATGAACAATAATACGCAGGTTCAGGTCACCCGGTGCAGGACCTTGATAGCGGGCTAGCCCCTTGCCCTTCAGACGCAGGATTTCGTCAGGCTGCGTACCAGCAGGTATCTTTACCTTGACCATGCCATCAATCGTTGGGACCTCGATTTCACTGCCCAGGATTGCATCCACAGCTTCGATGGTTTCCTGACGCCACAAGTCTGCACCACGTCGCTGGAAGCGTGGGTCAGGCTGCGAAAATACAGAGACATGCAGGTCACCTGGCGGTAGTTCCGGTTTATCTGCCGGTAACCCATGACCTGGTATCCGAAGTACGGTGCCATCCTCAATACCTGCCGGGATGGTAATGTTCAGCGCCTCCTGTTTTTCTACCTTGCCATAACCGCCGCAGGTCTTGCATGGGTCTTCAATCTGTGTCCCTTTGCCGCCACAGGCCGGACAAACAGTAATTTGTTGTATCTGTACCGTTTGTTCACCACGTTTTTCATTGTGTGATACAGCCTGACGCCCGGAGCCATTACATGCCTTGCACAGGGCAGGGGCCTTGCCATCTGCCGTACCGTAACCATGACAGGCATCACAGGATACCGGATGGCTGGCATTTATCTTCTGCCTGCCGCCTGTGTGAATAAGCGCCAGCGGTACTTCTACACGGATACGTAGATCCTGGCCGTGAGTGGGTTGCTTTGCGCGCCGACCACCACCAAACATTCGATCAAAAATACTGCTGCCGCCAAAACCAAAGCCCATGTCGCCAAACAGGTCGCCCATATCCAGGCCACCGAACAGGTCGTCCGGGGTAAAATGTGCAACGCCCTCCATACCCTGGGTGTCATAGCGTGCACGCTTGTTGGGATCTTTCAGGATGGCATAGGCGGTAGCGATTTCCTTGAATTTATCTTCTGCCTCCGGCGAATCATTGCGATCTGGGTGCCACTTCATGGCGAGCTTGTGATAGGCGTTTTTAATTGCTGCTTCATCGGCATCGCGCGGCACGCCCAGTACCTGGTAATAATCGGTCACCTGCTTATCCATGCATGAAATACTAGCGTAACTTCCTGAGATATACGATGAACTTCATAACCTTTAGTTTTTCTTTGCAAGGGATAACAGATTGGCCCGGTATTATCAGTGGATTATGATCCCGGCAATCTGATCTTGGCAAATAACACCGCATGATCAGTCTCATACGCCTTGTCATCAAAGCATGGTCTGAACGGACGCTTTGATGCACTTGTTTCAAGTGTATCGCTTGTCAGGGTAGGCTGTTCCAGCCCGCAGAAGATATGATCCAGTACAACAGGTGGGCATTCGTCATCATTGATGGACCATTTTGTGCCGACCCTGTCCTGAAGGGTATGAGCAGGATCGGCATCTTCGATGTGTTTGTCATTGATAGCGTCAACAAAGCCTGCGTTTAGTATTGCCGCAATTTCGGCTGAATCCGGCGTGCAATTAAAGTCACCGGCAATAATCCAGATATCAGACTTGTTATCGTCGGCGTGGCTATGCATACGATAATGTGTTGATTGCTGGTATGCCGAGACAATATTCTCGAGTATCAGTCCGACCTGTTGCTGTCGGGAAATACTGGCACGTTGGTCGAGCTGCTCATTACCCTCGCGCTCATCCTTGAATGTATTCAGGTGCACATTCAGGTAGTTCAGGTAGCGATATTCGCCATCTAACTCTAATTTCGCGCGCCCCATAATGACCATACGGGGTTCGGTATCGCGATCACCCAGATACAGTCCGGTAGAAACAGGGATGACCTCGAAACATGATGTGCATTCGCCGTTAGCCTGATCGGCATCAGGCGGTGCATCCTGTGGATCTGGCCAGGGTGTCCATAGTTTGGCGCTGATGATTCCCTCGCGTACACAGATTCCATAACCCTGTTGTATATCAACCGCTGTGGGCACAGGGTTCGCCACGGCATTACCATTGGTATAGCGGCTCCACTTGCCGGGATGCGGATTATCGTGTGAGGTCACGGCAGGAAAAAAGAAGCACTGATACCCGGAAAAAATTTTACTGAGTATCTCGTTACCGCTTTGCCAGCGCCCGGAGGGAGAGCTGGAGTGATCCTCGAAGCCGATGCATTCCTGTAGCAGGATAATATCAGGTGCATCTTTATCCGGTGTTGCCAGCCAGGGAACAATACTGTCGTTCCACGCCTTGTGGAATGCCTGTATGTATCTGCCTGCAGCAGGCGCCGGTTCCGGGTCAAGCTGATCGAACAGCTTGGCACCGGCCATATTCCAGCTCATTAGCCTGACTTGCATTTGCATCTCCTGATTCACAAGTGATTTCCCTGTTAACCTGCTTTAGTGTAGTCGGCACGAACTTGCACAGGGAAGGTGCTATTATGAAGATAGAAAAAATATTTGCAGCAGGAATCCGTTCATGGGAGCAGGTGTTATCCCGCTTACAGTTTACCAAGGTGAAGTTCTGTTTCTTTTCCAGAAGACTTTCACCGGTAGAAAGGTTGGCCATTTGATCGACTTCGGTGGCGGGCTCGGGGATGGTGAAGACTATCGCTCGACGGCGGTAAGGGAGTTTGTCGAGGAGACTGAAACCATGTATCTCGCCGATGACCTGAAAGTCGCGCGTCGATCAGAGGAGCGAATAAGGCAGCAGATCAAGGACGTTGATGAATTATTTGAGCAGACACTGACTGCGCACCCGCACTGGTGGCGTCGCAGGCAGACGGATAACCCGGAAAAGCCCAAAGACTGGCGAACCTACTTTATTGAATTCCCCTGGCGTGACATCTCGGCACTGAACAGTGAGTGGGAATCCGATACCAGTGGACGCTTCAAGAAACGCCGGGAACTGGTCTGGGTAGAAGGGGAGCGGCTGCTGGATATCTATATGCACACACCAGACCTGCTATGGAAGCGGGTGCGACAACTGGAACAGGCTCAACCATTGATTCATGATATTCGCACCAGTCTGCTGACGGATTAAGTCGAATAACAGGTAATAAATAGCGGGAACATCATATGCATGAAGAAATAGATCTGAATTCCTTGATTCACATACTTATGGGTGATGCCGTTGTGCTTGATGAGTCACTGGATCTCGACCTCGGCGGTTATACGATGCGCATACGCTCCAACCAGTTGCCGGTAATCGAGCAATTGGCGGCATATTTTGCACATGTGAAGCCCGGTAGCGCTGAACCGGATATTGAGATCCTCGCCATTGAGCGTGAGGTCGTGGATTCGAAGCTGGATTTTATCGACTGGGCGCGTGAGCCGGGCAAGACGGGCCGCAAGGATGCCTATTTTGATATCCCCGGGGCGCGTGTTGTGCTCAAGGTGCGTACCGGCATGTTGTTCCTGCAAAGTGAGACTGCACTGATCGCCGCGGGCCCGTGTCTGCAGTATGACAATCAGGTGATTAACTATATCAATTCCCAGTACATGAACTGGTTGCAGCATAACGGCTGGTTGATTTGCCATGCCTCCGGTCTGGAGATTAACGGCCACGGCGTGGGTATGGCCGGACTTTCCGGTGGTGGCAAGTCGACCCTGATGTTAAACCTGCTTGAAAACAATCATGTGAATTACCTCACCAATGATCGCCTGTTTATTCGTCGAGATAATGGCGGTGTGCTGGCGCGCGGTATTCCGAAATTACCACGTATCAACCCGGGTACCATCGTACATAATCCGAGGTTACATGGTCTGATTTCAAGTGAGCGTCGTGAGGAGCTGCTACGTTTTCCAGCGCAAGAACTATGGGTACTGGAGGAGAAATACGATGTGCACGTCGAGCAGGTCTACGGACCACAGCGGGTTTCCACCGAGGCCGATCTGAAGGCCTTTGTCATCCTGAACTGGCAGCGTGACTCGGCACAGCCAACGCAGGTAACGTCGGTGGATATCGGGCAACGGCGTGAACTGCTGGCGGCACTGATGAAATCGCCGGGGCCGTTTTATCAGTACACAGACGGCAGTTTTCATAGTGATACCGCAGAGTTTGATGAACAGTCCTACCTGGACGCGTTGCATGGTGTAACAATCTACGAGGTAACCGGGCGAATTGATTTTGCAGAAGCGGAAAATCAACTTGGCCATTTGCTGTGAGCCTTTTGCACGATAATTCTACGGTCATCCCCGAAGGTTTTATCAGGGATCCAGAGGATAAAGTTTGCTAGATTCCCGATGAAAGCGCTCGGGAATGACGTATTTATTGACAGACCTTTACTGGTTATCTTCCATGCAAAGGTCACATTGTATTTAGCGGGAGGAAGAATGGTGACTCGTGAACTGCTGTTACTTCGACATGGAAAATCCGACTGGGATGTGGATGCCGATGATTTTGACCGGCCGCTAACCGATCGGGGCAAACGCGGTGCGCAGCGCATGGGGGTATGGCTGGCCACCCATGATATGGTGCCGCAGCAAGTTATCAGTTCGCCTGCAGAGCGCGCGCTGGTAACGGCCGAGAAATCCTGCAAGGCCATGGGAGAAGGGTCGGCACTTATCGTGAAGGATAAACGTATCTATCTCGCTGATGTTGATGATTTATTTGATGTAATCAGGGAAATACCGGACCAGCTGGAGCGCGTCATGCTGGTGGGACACAATCCCGGTATGGAGGAGTTTCTGATCACGCTGACGAATGGCGAGGCCGCACCGGAGGAAGATGGCAAGTTATTACCAACCGCTACCCTGGCTATACTGCAAACAGATGAAGACTGGTCAAACCTGAAGCAGGGAAGTGCAAAGCTGATCAGGCTTATACGCCCGCGCACACTGCCGAAAAAATTCCCCTGGCCGTTGATGGAGGCTCAGGAATACCGGGACCGTCCTGCCTACTATTACAACCAGTCCTCCGTGATTCCCTACCGCGTACGTGATGGAAAGGTAGAAATTCTGATTGTTAGATCCAGCAAGAAAAAGCACTGGGTTGTACCAAAAGGCATCCATGAGCCTGGACTGACAGCGCAGGAGTCGGCTGCCCATGAGGCAAAAGAGGAGGCCGGTGTGAAGGGAACGGTCAATGCGGAGGCTATCGGTCAATATCGATATGATAAATGGGGTGCGACCTGTGTAGTTGATGTCTATACACTGGAGGTCAGTCATGTCATCCCGGAAAATGAATGGGAAGAAAGCCACCGCACGCGGCAGTGGACCTCGGCTGTACAGGCCGCCAGCCTGGTCAGGCAGGATGAACTCGGCCCAATGATTCTTGCGCTCGAGAAGCAATACAGCAAATAACCAATAAGGCTAACACACCGCAACCTCACAACGGGAAGTGACATGAGACAGAGTAAAAACAGCTTCAGACACGATTCACTGCAGGACACGAAATCGATCAGAAAAATTCTGGAAGCAGTTACAGAGGGAATCGAGAAAGGCAAACTGGTCTTCAGCGATGAAGACGACAAGATTGTGATGAAGCCCGATGGTCTGCTTGAGCTCAAGCTCACTGCCAGCCAGGAAGATAACCGCCAGCGCGTCAACATAAGAATCAGCTGGCAGGAAGAAAGCAAAAAAAAGGGCAGTAAAAAGCGCCTCAGTGTTTCATCCTGAGGGGTGATAATCGTGGTGAGATACGGCATATAAAGTCATCAAGCGGCTGACCGCAATCGCCGCCTGGCGATCAATGGGGAGCTGGGTATAATTTTCCATCGAATATTGACCTGGATTAGCTTTTCCACACTTAATACTTGTCCTGCGAGTAATAATATCCATACTTAGCAGGATGTGCTTGGCGTTTATTTGTCGAAGTTGCTTCTGATTTGAAAGATGGAGAGCCTAATGAAAACAACGAATCCACTTGCCGCCTTGATGGGGCATTCCCCGTTCAAACCGCTTCAGGAACACATGAGGGTGGTTTCTGAATGTGTTGCAGAAGTCCCCGGATTATTCGAGGCGCTTATTGCGGACAATCAGGACAGTGTCGCCGAGCACAAGGAGCGTATTTTTGCCAAGGAACATGAGGCAGATGAAATAAAGAATAACCTCAGGGTCCATTTGCCCAAGAGCCTGTTCATGCCGGTCGATCGCCGCGATCTACTTGAAGTCCTCGGTATGCAGGACAGTATTGCCGACACAGCCCAGGATATAGCCGGCCTGCTCGTAGAAAGAAAAATGTCAGTGCCCGAAGACATGGCAGAGCCGCTGTTGGCGCTGGTGAACCGCTGTGTGGATACCTGTAAATGCTCGGCAAGCATCATAGAGGAACTGGATGAACTGGTCGAAATGGGCTTCCGCGGTTATGAGGCCGAAAAGGTGCAGGAGATGGTCGAGGAGCTGAACTTGATCGAGGATGAAACAGACGAGATGGGCATGGCGCTTACCCGCACCCTGTTTTCAAAAGAGGATGACATGAGCGCGGTATCGGTCATGTTCTGGTATCAGATGGTCCAGTGGATCGGCGATCTCGCCGACTATGCCGAGAAAGTTGGCGACCGGATGCGTCTGTTGCTCGCACGTTAAGGAGAGAACCCTGACCGGATGAACCGGCCAGGGGTTGTTCCCCGCACCTGGAAATTTGACATAACCGTACACGCATTCCCGTTACGAAAGCGTGTACATCAAAAAAGTGAGGAGTTCACAGTGGAAATCATATCAAGCTATGGTTACATTTTTATTGCACTAGCCGTTGTTTTCGGTCTTTACATGACCTGGGGCATTGGCGCGAATGATGTTGCCAACGCGATGGGGACGTCAGTAGGTTCGGGCGCCATTACGGTCAAACAGGCCATTATCATTGCCGCAATCTTTGAGTTTGCCGGTGCCTTTATCGCCGGTGGACAGGTCACCAAGACCATCCGTAAAGGTATTATTGACCCAAGTTCTATTACCGGGTCACCGGAGATCCTGGTTTACGGGATGCTGGCGGCACTGCTTGCAGCCGCTATCTGGTTGATGGTTGCCTCCACCAAGGGCTGGCCAGTTTCCACCACCCACACCATTGTTGGTGCAATTGTCGGTTTCGCGATGGCGGGCATCGGCATTGATGCGGTCAACTGGGGCAAGATCGGCGGTATTGTGGCCAGTTGGCTGGTTTCACCCCTCATAGGCGGTACGATTGCACTGATACTCATGCTGAGTGTACGAAAACTTATCCTCAATACCGAGCACCCATTCTTGCAGGCAAGGAAATGGGGACCATTCTATGTCTTCCTGGTTGGTTTTATTGTTTCTCTTGTCACCCTGTTCAAGGGCCTGAAACATCTCAAGGTCGACCTCTCGGTTCCGATGAGTTTCGTCGTTGCCACGATCTTTGGTGTCATTGTCGCCGTAATCGGCCGTGCGATGATTAACAAGGTTAAGGTAGATGAGGCAGCTGATCGTGACTTCCATTACGCCAGCGTTGAGAAGGCGTTCACACCACTGATGATCTTCACGGCCTGCGCAATGGCTTTTGCGCACGGTTCCAATGACGTGGCCAACGGTATTGGCCCCCTGGCCGCTGTGGTCTCAATCGTCGGTAGCGGGGGTGAAGTCACACAAAAGGCAGGCTTGCCACTCTGGATTCTGGTTCTTGGTGGTACCGGTATTGTTGTCGGTTTGGCGACCATGGGTTACAAGGTCATGGAAACCATCGGTACCAAAATTACCACCTTGACGCCAACCCGTGCTTATTGCGCAACGCTCGCTGCCGCAACGACTGTTGTTATCGCATCCAAGACAGGCCTTCCGGTATCCACAACCCATATCGCGGTTGGAGCGGTCATGGGTGTTGGTTTGGCGCGTGGTGTCGGTGCACTGGATTTACGGGTTATTGGTAAGATCATCATCTCATGGATTGTTACGCTACCGGTTGGTGGTGTTCTGGCTGCATTCTTCTTCTTTACTCTGAAGGGAATATTTGGTTGATTAACAAGCGAGTTAATTATTAACTAGATACCAGGAGGTGCGCCGTAGAGAATGCAGGAAGACTATATAAGTGATGAAAAAGATTTCGCCAATTTTTTTCGTATCCTGACTTCTCCTCTGCGCGGCGGCTTTGTATACCCGGCTGCCATTGGTATAGAGTTCAATGACCAGAAGCTGAAGCTGGTTCTCCAACCTATGGCGTTTTGTCAAATTGATGTTTAGATGATAATTACAAAACAAAAAGATACATCCATGGATACTAATACGCATGATGATGGCACTTCTGGTTATAAGGAAGATACTGTGTTATGGATACCCATTGATCAGGAAGAATTTCGCCATACAGGTCAAAACACACTTAAGAAGGTTTCATTTTAATGCATATTACCATTATTAGCGGTAGCCACCGTAACCCTTCGCAAAGCGAAAAAATTGGCCGGTATGTTGAATCCTTGCTCGATGAAAAGTTTGATGACACCGAACCCTTTCTCTATTCATTGGCGGACAATCCATTACCCCTCTGGGATCAATCCATTTGGGAGCAGGATGAAACATGGGTCACGCGGCTGGCGCCCCTGAAAGAACAATTATCGAAAAGTGATGCCTTTGTCATTATTGTTCCCGAATGGCATGGGCAGGTTCCGGCAGGCTTAAAAAACTTCTTTCTGATGTTTAGCCGGTTTGAGCTAGGCCATAAACCTGCATTTATCATTGCGGTATCCTCTGCAACCGGTGGCGCATACCCGGTCGCAGAACTGCGCATGAGTAGCTATAAGAACAATCGGCTCTGCTATATCCCCGAGCAACTCATCGTTCGTGATGTTGAAAAAGTCTTTAATCCTGAGCCTGGGAGCAATGATCAACGTGCGGACAGCTACTATAAGGACAGGCTTGATTGGTGTTTGGACATGCTTATCGGATACGGAAAAGCATTAAAGGCCATGCGTGAGGTAACATCGATTCACGATGACAGGTTCTCTAATGGTATGTGATATCAGTCCGGTCACTGTTCACACCGGGATATATCAGCGATAGTAAATACAGAATAATAATACCAATATTTCCTAATATACATATGCCGAGACTGATACTAGGGTGCGTTAATCGTAACCAGGTACAGGTATAGACTATGAAAGCACTGGTCATCAACCCGGAAGCACAGTTTATTGAAGAGATTAATATTGAGGGTCAGGAAGACCTCATCAGGGTCATTGGTTATGACACAATTACATCGGATGAAATCGGGCCCGATGGCGATCGCCTGTTTTTTGACGAGGAATGCTTTCTGCGCGGTACCAAGGGCCGTTTTCAGATAGATACCGTTATTCCAGTATCTGGCAAGGGTGTTATTGTCGGCTCGTCGGATGACGGCAGTAGCCATACAGGACGCCTCATCAAATCTGGATAGCATTCAAGAGCGAGTCAAGTATCTTTAATCCTGACAGAACATAAGCACCAGCGGGAAGGGTGTTCGTCTGCTCTTCGCTATCCCAACTACAAAAGGGTTCGGTTACCAGAGACATTGAGGTAGCGCAGGTCTTCAGAAACCTCTTCTCTCGGCCACGCGGGTGATCGAATGATTCGCATTCCGTACTCAGATCAATCTCCGCCCCTTAGCGGTAATAACTAGCCAGCTTTCTATTGACCCAAGTCAGACCATTTGTTTTAGATTTCTTCCATAATGCCCTCTTTGATAATGGAACGAACAATAGGGTCCATTATTAATAATAATAAAGAACTGTCTATTATTTATGGTCTACGCAAGAAGGGAATAATTCATTCTAAGTGATTAAAAGAAAGGCTAAACATTAAGGCTTACAAAATGGTTAGTGTGTTCTATTTCACCGCATGCCAGTAATTTAAATCTGCAACGAGGAAGCTATTAAATGAAAGAAAAAGAATTTGAGTTGTTTAAAGAGATGGAGGATGCAGCAGAATCAGGCAGTAAAGGTGATTTTATCAAGTTCGGTATCGTCATAGTCTTCATGATCGTGGTGCTTGTATTGAGTTACACCTCAATGGGCGAATTACCGACGAATGCATTCTTAGTCATTGCGGCACTTTTTGGCGCCTATATGGCGATGAATATTGGTGCAAATGATGTTGCAAATAATGTAGGTCCTGCGGTTGGTTCAAAGGCTTTGACCATGGGTGGAGCGATTCTTATCGCGGGCATATTTGAGGCCTCAGGTGCCTTTATTGCCGGCGGTGATGTGGTTGGTACGATTAAAAAAGGCATTATTGATATTGGAGCCTTTGGCGGGAATTCTGATGCTTTTATCTGGGCAATGATGGCAGCATTGCTTGCTGCAGGATTGTGGTTAAACGTAGCAACTAAATTCGGCGCTCCAGTTTCAACCACTCACGCAATTGTCGGCGGGGTAATGGGCGCCGGTATTGCTGCGGGAGGATTTGCCATTGTCTCCTGGGGCACCATGGGTAAGATCGCTGCTTCATGGGTAATATCCCCGGTACTGGGCGGCATCATTGCTGCTATTTTCCTGTTTTCTATTAAGAAAACCATGGTTTTCAAAGATGATAAGGTGACTGCCGGTAAATTTTGGGTACCAGTTTATGTGGCGATTATGACCTGGGCATTTACCACTTATCTGACCTTAAAGGGGCTAAAGAAAGTCTGGCCTGATATTGTCGACTTACTGGTATTTTTACCGGATGAGAAAAAACCCAGTTTTGTGATTGCAGCTATTTTGGGTCTTATCCTGGCCGTAATAGTTTATATATTTGTCAATAAGTCTGTTGCAAGAAGACAAAATTTAACGAATGACAGACAGAGTATCAATACCTTATTTACCCTTCCTCTAATCTTTGCTGCCGCGCTATTGAGTTTTGCCCATGGTGCGAATGACGTGGCGAATGCGATTGGCCCCCTGGCGGCAATTAGTGATGCTGTGGCAACCGGTGGTATTTCATCAAAAGCCAGTATCCCGCTTTGGGTGATGGCCGTTGGAGCGATTGGTATTGTAGTTGGTCTCGCATTATATGGTCCAAAGCTAATCAAAACGGTCGGCTCAGAAATTACTGAACTGGACCAGATGAGAGCATTTTCCATTGCTATGGCCGCAGCAATTACGGTGATTATTGCCAGTCAATTAGGGCTGCCAGTCAGTTCCACTCATATAGCCATTGGTGGAATCTTTGGTGTTGGTTTCCTAAGGGAGTATCTACAGGATCATGCAGAGGTCATTAAGCTTGAAGAAGAAGAGAAAAAACTAGAGAAAGAAGAAAATAAACTTGAGCAATATCGAGATAATCTGCAAGAGTTATTGGATCTTCCTGAAGAGAAGAAGGATAAAAAAGTTTACAAAGAAATTGGTAAACTTTATGAACTTACTGAACATGAGGAAGCAATCCTGGAACAGGAAAGAACAATTGTCGACTCTATTCAGAGGAAGCGGTATGTTAAAAGAGATGCCTTTAAAAAGATTATTGCTGCATGGGTAATCACCGTACCTATTGCTGCAATTCTTTCTGCCGCGGTCTATTTTATGATCAGAGGTATGATGCTTTAATCCCGTCAATAAACAGGTGATTTATAATCTTCCCGGGTATTTTCCTGGCCAGTTGTTGGCAGCATATACCCGGGAATCACCTTCCCCAACTTTTCGCCTGAATAGCCGGTTCGTTGTATACAGTGGCCGTTAATGTGTACCTACCCGGCAGCCATTATCAGGGTAACTACAGTCGTCACCCCTGAGGCAGCGCTATTCGCTATCCCAGCTACAAAACGGTTTGGTTACCAGCGAGGCATTGAGGTAACGCGGGTCCTCGGAAACCTCTTCCCCCAACCATGCGGGGCGTTCGAATGATTCGTCTTCCGCGCTCAGCTCAATCTCCGCAACGATGAGACCCGCATTATCACCCTGGAAGACGTCGATCTCCCAGATATGGCTGCCGTGTTTGACGAGGTGCCTGGTTTTTTCTATGACGGAGCCAACGCACAGGTTGTCGAGCATCTCGCCAGCCTCCTGCATGGGGATCTCATATTCATATTCGGCCCTGCTGATAGATTTGCTGGCGCCCTTGATGTTGAGGTGTGCCTGCTTGCCACCAATACGCACACGTACCGTGCATTTCCCGTCCTGTTTCAGATAACCCTGTCGGTAGATTTGTGAGCGGTCGATATCTTTTCGCCAGCCATCACTCTTAAGCAGATACTTTCTTTCGATTTCAATGCCCATTATCGGCTCGCAGTCAGATCCATTTGATAGGTTTGTCTTGCAGGAAGTCCGGCAGTTTAAGAACAACCCGCAGTAGTTCCGGTTTTTGAATGCGATCGGGAAGGGTGTGGAAAGGTACCCACTTGCGCTTCCTCCAGGGCTCATCCCACTTGTCATGCATCTTTTGCACCTTCATACAGTACACTTTTACCGTGCAGGTCGTATTGCACCACCTCTGGTGCTTGTAGCTGCCAATTGGCAGGTGCGATACCTTGCCTACAAGTCCGGCCTCCTCAAAGGCCTCTTTGGCTGCGGAATGTTGGGGGGAGAGGTGCGGCTCCTTGATACCCTTGGGGATGATCCATTGTTTCTTTCGGCGCGATGTAATCAGAAGTACTTCCAGGATACCGCCGTTTTTACGGTAGGGCACGACAGCAGACTGTTTGTGAGAGTACGATGGAGCTATGACCTTGCCCATGCCGGGTGTCCCCTGAAAATAATTACAATGAGTGGCTGATTCCCATCAGTCGATGTTACTGCCAATGTTACCTGCTAAATATTACATTTTTATGTAGGGTAGTACTGTGATGATGTTCACTCCTTTCCCAGGGCATCTTCCAGCCCCTCGCATAGTGTCTTAAGAACCTTGATCCTCGCGTAGCGTTTATCGTTACCTTCTACCAGGGTCCACTGCGCAGACCTTGTATCTGTATGTTGCACCATGTCATGTACCGCCACTGAGTAATCGTGCCACTTCTCACGGTTTCGCCAGTCTTCATCCGTGAGCTTCCAGCGTTTGTGCGGTGTCTGCTCACGGGCTTCGAAGCGGGCCAGCTGTTCCTCTTCCGTGATATGAATCCAGTACTTGAGCAGCACGATGCCATGTTCGGTGAGTTGCTCCTCGAAGTCATTGATCTCGGCATAGGCGCGGCGCCATTCATCTTCCGTGGCAAATCCCTCGACCCGTTCGACCAGTACGCGCCCGTACCAGCTGCGATCAAAAATGGTCAATCGACCCGCACGCGACAGATGGCGCCAGAATCGCCACAGGTAATGCTGGGCACTTTCTTCATCTGTTGGAGCAGCGAACGGCAGCACGCGGAAGTTTCGGGCATCAAGCGCAGCAGTCACGCGCCGAATGGCGCCGCCCTTGCCGGCTGCATCCGGGCCTTCGCACACCATGATTGTGGAGACACCTTTTTTCAGGGCGCGGCGGTGTAGCAGGTTGAGTTCCGCCTGGTATTTTTTTAGCTGTGATTTGTAGCTGGACTTGGTCAGTGTCTTCGACATTTCCAGTACGCTGAGCACGGTGATTGGTGGCTCGGCCTCCTCCTGAATAATATTGCCTGCTTCATCATCACTGATGACCGGGGCCTCTTCTTCAGACGAATCAGCCTGCAACTTTGCCTTTACTTCCCGGGCCAGTTTTGATTCTTCAAGCTTGCGACGGATGGTGTCCCGAATCATTTCGCCAACCGTAATGCAGGCGTATCGATGGTCCATGCCTTCAACTATTGTCCAGGGCGCCAGTCCGGTACTGGTGCGCATAATGGTGCGTTCGCCGACTTCAATGAAGCTGTCATACAGTTTCCAGTTTTTCCAGTCTGTGTCGGTTACACGCCAACTGGTGAGCGGGTCTTTCTCCAGGCATTTTAAACGTCTTTTTTGCTCGTCACGGCTAAGGTGCATCCAGAATTTGAGAATGACCGCACCGTCATCAGTCAGTTCCTTTTCAAACGCCAATATGCGATCCAGATGCTGGCTGAATGTGTTTGCACCAATGTCATTGTAAACATGATCGAGCACGGGCCTTGAATACCAGGAACTTAGAAATAATCCGATACGCCCCTTGGGGGGCAGGTCACGCCAGAAGCGCCAGTAAGTGGGGCGTTGCCGTTCCTCGTCAGAGGGTTCTCCATAGGCGCTGGTCACCAGCCAGCGGGGATCCATCCATTCGTTCAGCATATTGACCGTGGCGCCTTTACCGGCGCCGTCTACACCTGCCATGACAACAATGACCGGAAAGTCTGCTTGATTGAGCAATTCCTGCTGTAACTCCAGCAGTTCCTGCCTCAATACCAGCTCACGTTCCTCGAATTCCTTTTTGGGGATCTTGCGCCCCAGTTCCGCCGTCCTGTACATCTAGTTATCCCCCTGACAAATTTTCGTACAAACAGACCAGGGAGTGATACCCCCGGTTCGTCCAGGTATCTATAAATATAGTTGGTAGAGACTATTACGACACTACATGCGCTCCACACGTAATCTCACAATTGATCGCTCGGTTGCCTCTTCTACCGTAAAGCGATAACCCTCCTCAGTGATACTGTCGCCTTCTACCGGGATGCGGCGCAGGCGTGCGACAACCAGTCCTCCCAAGGTGTGATTTTCAGTCGCCGGTAACTGTGTGAAGAGTACTTCGTTGGCCTCTGAAATCGGCAGACGCGCGTCCATCAGGTAGACCTCTTCATCTAGCATCTCGAAGATGCGCTTGCGCCTGGGCAGGTACTCTTCAAAGTCATAGCCGACATCGATTTCTCCAACGACCTCTTCAAGGATGTCTTCCATGGTAATCATGCCGACAGCGGAACCAAATTCATCCACCACGATGGCCATATGGTCCTTGCGCTGCCTCAGGATGGGCAGTAGTTCATCTATGGTCTGATAGGCGGAGGCGTATAGGGCAGGCTGAATGAATTCCGATAAATCCTTGCCGGGAAGTTCACGATCCATCAGATCCCAGGTGGTCAGGGTGACGATGCCGACGATATCGCTGATATTTTTCCGAGACACCGGCAGACGATTGTAGCCACGGCGACGAACAAGGTCGATTGCATCGCGGGTATTCTGTTTCTCGCCAATTGCGGTAATTTCAGCTACCGGGATCATGGCTTCGCCAACGGTGGTTTCGGCAAAACGAATGACTCGTTTGATGCGCCCGCGGTCGAAGGCATCTACATTTGAACCCCGCTCGGCCATTTCAACGAGGGAGCGAATCTGTTCCCTGGTAATGAATACGTTCTGTTCGGTTTTGCCGCCGCCAACGATACGTGCGCCCAGTCTGGCGATGCGTGAAAATACAAATACCAGCGGGTAGAACAGCCACGAAAAAAAACGTAACGGGTAAACGACTATTGGCGCCAGTACATCAGACTTTTGCTGGTAGATACTCTTGGGAACAATTTCACCAAGGATCAGGAATAGTGGTGTGTATATCAGTAGGGCATAGAATTCGCCGCTCGCACCGAAATAACGTATCAGAAACATGGTGCCGAGTGTGGTCAGGGCAATGGTAAAAATATTGGTACCTACCAGTGTGGTTCCCAGTAGAACATCAGGAGTTTCAAACAGCTTGAGAACCAGCTGCGCTCCCTTGCTGCCCTGGTTGGCCTTGTGGTGCAGTTTCAGCTTGTCAGAGTTGACCAGGGCAATCTCTGACCCTGAAAAAAAGCCTTTGAGGAACAGCAGAAACAGCATGATGAGTAGAAAAACAATCAGTTCCATCATTTTCTCCCCGGGTCAATGTGTGCAATCTTGTCGTCCTCACTGGACGCAGATACCGATTGCTCGTTTGCAGATAATTGTTCTGCGACTGTACCTGCAGGTGGTTTGCCTTTGTCCGGGGCGGTAAATTCCCTGACATTGCTCTCGGCACTATCCCCATCATTTGCAGTAACAGAAGTATCAGCCTCTGCATCACTACTGGTATCGGTATCCCGTGCCTCGGAATTTTCGAGATCTTCTGTTTCACTATCTGCTTCTTCTTCCGCAACCGAGCCACGGCTTACCCGGACATCTGCGATGCGGTGCCCATCCATCTTCAATACCGAGATCACGATACCTTCTACGGTAACGGCATCGCCTTCCTTGGGTAGTCTGTCCAGATGCCTGAAGGCCACGCCGCCTATGGTGGTCATGCGTGGATCCTCAATTCCAAAGTTAGTCAGATTATTAAAATCATTCAGCTTCATATCACCAGGAATTTCATAGACGTTTTCATCACGCTCCTGGTAATGTTCATGGCCGGTAATTTCTCCGGAAATCTGTCCGAATATAAAGGTTAAAACATCCTTCATGGTGACAAATCCCTCTACGCCACCAAATTCATTGAGTACGGCCGCAGCACGGGCATTGTTGTTCTGGAAGAAATCGAACATCTCGTCAACTTTTTTGGTCGGTGGGACAACGACCGCGGGATGCATGATGTCTTCGAGTTTCAGGGCAGATAAATCCGCGTTATCCAGAATCAGGCGCAGCACGTCTTCCGCATGGATAAAACCAACCATTTTATCCTTGTGCGTGCGGAATACCGGCACACGTGGATGGCGATATTCCATAAAACATTCAACTATTTCCGGTACCTCGAGTTCAGCGTTGAGAAAGGCGGTACGTGTGCGGGGTGTCATGATCTCAACGATTTCGGTGTCACCTGCCTCCAGCAGGTTGTAGATCAGCGCACGCTCGGTAGCGTCGATATTTCCCTCCTTGGCCACTTCTTCAACCAGGGATTTGAACTCGTCTACATGAAGAATGTTTTCCGCCGCCTTTTCCTCACCGACAAACAGAGTCGTAATGCGATCGGCTGCGCCACGAATTAACCAGCGTAGCGGGGTGATAAATTTCACCCAGAGATTCATTGGCGTTGCGACCAGGGTAGTACACACCCGTATCGGGTTGGAGATGGCAATCGTCTTGGGCGTGATTTCACCAAACACCAGTAGCAGCGGTACCATAACGATGAGGGTGACCCAGGGCGCCTTCTCTATGCCATACAGACTGATGAGGATGCTGGCCATGTTGATAGAGGCCGCAATATTGACCAGTTCATTACCACACAGGATAGATATGATCAGTCGCCTGGGCTGGTCAAGCAGGGCATGCAGTGTCTCTGAGTGGCGGTTGCGCTCACGCCGCAGTTTTTGCAGGTCCAGGCGAGACAGGGAAAACAGCGCGGTTTCAGAACCGGAGAAAAAAGCGGACCCTATGAGTAGGAAGCCTTGAAGGACCAGACGAGCGACCATGTCGGGTTCAGAAAGACGCGCATGCTCGAACGCGAAGTACTCCAGGGAGTCGGCCCAGTAGATGAGTAGATATTGTAGAAATCCATCCATCAGTTGATCCCGGTCAGTGCTCCTTTATTATAAGCATTGTACTATGCCTTTTTTTTGGAATAACTTGAAGCTTTATATTTGATCTGCATCAACTAATGTTATAGATATTAGGAAGTTACATAATATATTTAATATTTCATGATATTTGTTACATAGTTGTAATATATTTAGGCGTATGGTCAGTCGGATCGCATCGAGCATAATATTACGTTGGAGCAATGAGTAATGGGTGAGTCTATAGTAAAAACCGGTTCTGCAGGCTCGTCGCGCGCTCAAACTGCTGCGCCACGCAAGCAACCCCGTGTAAGTCGGAATAGTTCGAATGAAAAGTCAAAGCAACTGGTTGCGTCGGGAAAACCGATTGACCTGGATTCATCAGAGCTTTACCTCAACCGTGAATTGACCTGGCTGGATTTTACCTGGCGGGTATTGGCCATGGCAGAGGATCCGGATGTGCCACTGCTGGAACGGGTCAAGTTCATGGCGATAGTCGGCAATAACCTTGATGAGTTCTTCATGAAGCGTATTGGTGGCCTCAAACAACAGATAGCTGCCGGTGTCCGAGTGCCTACAGTTGATGGGCGTACTCCGCAGCAGCAATTGACAGAATGTCAGGCCGTGGTACATAAGCTGAATAAAAAACAAAAGACTATTTTTGACGGTCTGCTGAAAGAATTGGATGACCACGGTATCCACCTGACGAATTTCAAGGACCTTACTGCCAGTCAGCAGGCTTCCCTGCGCAAGGACTTTATCGAGAATATTTTCCCGGTCCTGACGCCACTGGCCATGGATCCCGGTCATCCCTTTCCGTTTATTTCAAACCTGGCGTTAAATCTGCTTGTCAGTATTCGCCACCCGGGTGGGAGCCAGGTGCACCTGGCGCGTGTCAAGGTACCTGTCAGCAAGGATGTGGCACCCAGGTTTCTGCGGGTTGGTGACGACAATACCTTTGTGACGCTGGATGACGCCGTTACCAATAACATGGACCTGCTGTTCCCCGGTATGGAAATTGTGTCGTGCGAGCTATTTCGTGTGACCCGTAATGCAGTAGTGGAGCTGGATGAAGAGGAGGCAGAGGACCTGCTTGCCATGATTGAAACCGAGCTGCGGCACAGGCACTTCGCGTCTATCGTGCGCCTGCAGGTAATGAAAGGCATGAACAAGACTCATCGGGGTATGTTGGCAGCAGAGCTTATGCTGGATGAGAGCAGTGACGTCTTCGAGTCGGAAATATTGCTGGGGATACAGGACCTGTTTGAAATTGCTGGTCTGGATATCGCCGAACTGCATGATCCACTGCATAAGCCAATAGAGCACCCACGTCTGGCGCATGATCCGCGTAATATTTTTCATATTATTCGTGACCGGGGTGCCATATTGCTACAGCATCCGTATGAGGCCTTTGGTTCAACAGTCGGTCGGTTTCTGCGTAAGGCCAGTGAGGACCCCAAGGTACTGGCCATCAAGATGACGCTTTACCGGACTTCTGCAGAAGGTGAGATTATCCAGACGCTGATCCAGGCCGCCACCAATGGCAAGCAGGTCGCGGTCTTGATTGAGCTCAAGGCACGTTTTGATGAGGCGGCAAATATCCGCTGGGCTCGCCGCCTGGAGCAGGCCGGGATTCATGTGACCTACGGCGTCGTTGGCCTGAAGACGCACAGCAAGATCATTCTGGTGGTTCGCAAGGATTTCAATGGCCTGAAACGTTATGCGCACGTCGGTACCGGCAACTACCATGCGGGTACCGCACGCCTGTATTGTGATCTGGGTATGCTGACCGGTGATGACCAGATTACCCAGGACCTGACCGAGCTTTTTAATTATCTTACCGGTTACTCACCGCCGCCAACCTATCGAAAGATTCTGGCAGCACCCTATACCCTGAAAAAGTCCCTGCTGGACAAGATCAAGCGGGAGATCAGCGTGCACACAGCCGATGAACCGGGTCATATCCAGTTCAAGATGAATGCGCTGGAAGATGCTGATATTACCAAGGCGCTTTATCGGGCTTCACAGGTCGGGGTGAAGGTAGATCTGATTGTGCGTGATACCTGTCGCTTTCGCCCCGGTGTTGCCGGTGTCAGTGAGAGTGCGCGTGTAATCAGTGTGCTTGGGCAATTTCTGGAACATGCCCGTATCTACTATTTCAAGAACGGTGGAGATGAAGAATATTACATCGGCTCCGCCGACCTGATGAAGCGTAATCTGGAAGGTCGTGTCGAGGTGGTGGCGCCGGTGGATAATTTAAAATTGCGCCAGGAACTCAGGTTGATGCTAGACGTGCAGCTTTCCAGCAAAAAGCACTGCTGGGAGATGCAGTCAGATGGTCGTTACATCCCGTTATCCGAGGCTGGCGAAGTACAAACTTCAGCCCAGGAAACCGTTATTGAACTGGCCCGTAAGCGCAAGACGGCAGCGGCCAAGCACCAGCAAGCAAAATTGAGGAAGAAATTACTGACTCACTTCCGCCGGCGACTTCAGGAGGAAGAGGGGGATCGGCAGAATTCGGATTAGTTTACTGTCAGTTCATAGCAGACTACTGGCCATAATGCCGATTCTCGCTCAATATCAGTAAATAACAATTGCAGGCCAGCATGAGGGAGATGTTTGAATGAATAATAAGAAACAGAGCGCAAAGAAACAAAGAGCAGACAAGCAAGGTTCTGAGAAACAAAGTGCACCGGTACTGGTACCGGTAGATTTCTCACCCGCGTCGGAAGCTGCGTTGTTATGGGCAGCCCAGATAGCAGCTTGCAGGAAAACCAATCTGGTCATCCTGCATGTTGTTCATGATCTGGGCGAGGCGCCTGGATACTACGCCGTAAAGGGACTTAAAAAACAGCTACACAGGATGGAAGATACCGCAAAGGATATGCTGGATAATTTCCAGAAAGAGCTGGCGGCTAAACACCCGGAACTGATTGAGATCAAGCGTGCCACCCTCAAACTTGTGGTGGGTCTGCCGGTAACCAGAATTCTGGAAGTCATAGAAAAAATCCACCCGGAAGTGGTCATTATGGGTAGCCAGGGGCGAACCGGTCTCGGCTATCTGATGCTGGGATCGAAGGCCGAACAAATTGTGCGACTGTGTCCGGTGCCTGTGACAGTTGTTAAAGCACTGCAAGAACCTCATAAGTCAAAGTGATAGAAGAGCGATGTATATGAAAAATTTTCTGCAATCTACTGGCACCGATACGTTTCTGCGTCGGCCAATTCTTATAGCACTCGGAATCATGCTGGGTGCGTTTCTTGTTCCGGCATTCGCTGCCACGACTGGCGCGGGTGGGATGGACTGGGGCAATATGGCAATGAAGTTGCTGGGCGGTCTGGCCCTGTTCCTGTTTGGCATGGAGCAGATGGCCGATGCACTCAAGGCAGCGGCAGGTGAACGCATGAAGGTGATCCTCGCACGTCTCACAACCAACCGCTTCATGGGCGCGATAACGGGCGCATTCGTTACCGCCGTTATTCAGTCATCTTCGGTGACCACGGTACTGGTGGTCGGTTTTATCTCTGCCGGGTTAATGTCCATGGCGCAGTCAATAGGTGTGATTATGGGTGCCAATATCGGTACCACCATCACCGCACAGATTGTTGCCTTCAAGGTAACCAAATTTGCGCTGCTGATGATTGCTGTCGGCTTTGGTATGTTGTTCTTCTCCAAAAAGGAAAAGATTAAACAATATGGCGCCATGCTGATGGGTCTGGGCCTGGTGTTTTTCGGTATGAGCGTCATGAGTGACGCGATGAAGCCCCTGCGCACCTTTCAGCCATTTCTTGATCTGATGGTATCAATGGAGAATCCGTTGATTGGTATTCTGGTTGCAGCAGCGTTTACCGGGCTGATCCAGTCATCTTCTGCGACAACCGGTATTGTTATCGTTATGGCCAGCCAGGGATTTATTACCCTGCCGGCGGGCATAGCGCTGGCATTTGGCGCGAATATCGGTACCTGTGTGACCGCATTGCTGGCTGCAATCGGTAAGCCACGCGAGGCATTGAGGGCATCGCTGGTACATGTGTTCTTTAATATATTTGGTGTATTGATTTGGCTGGGTTTTATTACCCATTTATCGGAATTTGTCACCTGGTTTTCTCCTGTGCATAACGAGTTGTCAGGTATGGATAAACTGGCGGCAGAGACACCACGTCAGATTGCCAATGCACACACCGTATTTAATATTGCCAATACACTAATTTTTATTGGTTTTACCTCACAGTTTGCGCGTCTGGTCGAGTGGCTGGTGCCGGACAGGCCGATTGAGGAGACAGTGCCTGCTACCAAGCCAAAGTATCTGGATAAAGATTTGTTCGAGACACCTTCACTGGCCCTGGATATCGTAAGACTGGAAATCGGTAATGCCGGTCAGCGTGTCATGGACATGTTACAACGGATCATGCCGGCGATGCTGGAGGGTGATCGAAGTTCGCTCAGGGAAATTGCCAGAATCGATGACAAGGTTGATATCCTGCATCAAGAGATTATTGATTACCTGGGTCGTCTCAGCAGGGAGCCATTGACGGACCAGCAGTCACGGTTACTAATAGAGTTGATGGCCGCTACCAATGATCTGGAGAATATCGGTGATCTCATTGAAACCGACCTGGTCGGTGTAGGCGAAAACAGGATTGAGAAAGGCCTGACTATCAGTCAGTCAACCCGCGAAGTCCTTACCCGGTTACACGAAGAGATTTCGGGATCTGTTGCGATGGCAATTAACTCGGTGATGGAAAATAACTGGCAACTTGCGCAGGATGTGATTGACATGAAGGCAGATATTGCCGAGTTGGCGAAGGCTGCTGAGCTGCATCAGGTAGAGCGGCTGGTGGCCGATGAACCGAACCGGCTGCAGGCCTATACGCTTGAGGTTGAGGTTATCGAGAAGCAGAAGCGGATCTACTACTTTGCCAAGCGAATCGCCAAGTCCATGTTGGCTGTGGGGCAGGCAGAACAGGAAGGCACGATTTTTACTGATCAGAAATAGCGAAAATAAACATACAGGCTGCTGATAAAGACTGATGCCAGCATCAACGGAAAGGCCAGCAGCATAAAGGGAAGAAAGCGGATTGGCTGCCCCGAGCGTTCGGCAAATCCCGCTACAATCAGGTTGGCGCTTGCACCTATGAGACTGCCATTACCCCCCAGGCAGGCACCCAGGGCCAGCGACCACCAGATGGGTAATAATTCCTCTGTTCCGCCAAAACTTGCCGCCATGTTTTTAATCAACGGGATCATGGTGGCGACAAAGGGGATATTGTCGATGATGGCAGAGGCGATCGCCGAGACAAATAAAATTGATATTGCCGTTACTGCCTTATCACCCTGTGTGATCTCAAGTACATTGTGCGCCAGTATCTCCAGCAGACCGGTGGTCTCGACTCCATATACCAGGATAAACAGGCCGATAAAAAAGAAGATCGTAATCCATTCCACCTCGCATAGAGATTTGGTAACCATTTCAGTCTGTTTTTCCTGTTCATGGGGCAGACAGTTCAGGGTAAGTAATAGTGCAGCCCCGAACATGGCGACGGTAGCTGGTTGTAACCCGTGATCGTGCCCGACTATAAAACCCAGCATGACCAGTGCCAGTACAAACAGGGATTTTTTCAATAATAGCCAGTCCTTGATGGCGTCTATTTCCCGATACTGCATGACCTTGTCAATCAGTTCAGGCGCTGCGGACAGATGCCGTCCCCAGATCAGGTAGATTGGGACGATGGTGATGGCGAGTATAAACAGTGCGATGGGGGCGAGATTAAAAAGAAAGTCATTGTAACCAAGGCCGGTAGCCGAACCGATCATAATATTGGGAGGGTCACCGATCAGGGTGGCCGTACCGCCGATGTTTGAGGCAAATATTTCTGCAAACAGGTAAGGGTAGGCGTTGAGCTTCAGTGTATCGGTGATCAACAGGGTGACCGGTGCAATCAGCAATACCGTGGTGACGTTGTCCAGTAATGCGGACAGGAGTGCTGTTACCAGCATCAACATGACCAGGATTCCCCAGGGGTCTGCCTTGACTATTTTAGCGGATTTAATGGCCAGGTATTGAAATACGCCTGAATCGCGTGTGATACCGACGATGATCATCATGCCGGTGAGTAGACCTATGGTATTAAAATCAATACCTTGCACTGCTGCTTGTTGGGTAAGTACCCCACTGAATACCATTAATGATGCTGCCGTCAGGGCAATGACAGCGCGATTCAGACGTTCAGTGACAATTAGTAAATAGGTGATAACAAACAAACTGCCTGCAAACCAGAGGGGAGACAGGCCAAAAATAATCTCGGCCTGCTGTGGGTCATGCATCTGCAGATTCACCGACAGAAAGGATTTTGCTGCCGATATCCCAGTAGGAAATCATACCCAGTAACTTGCAGGTACCGTCCTCTATGACCGGAATGCTGGCGCGTGTTTCATAAAGTTGCAGCATGGTTTCTGTCAGCCCGGTATCCAGCGAGATGGCCTTAATATCACGATTCATGCACATGGATATTGGTTGATCCTTCACCTCGCAAAAGCGGTCGTATAGTTCTTCGAGTGATTCATGGATAAAGCTGACGTTCTCCAGCCCGTTGGGCAAAAAGACTGCCTTGGGGATGACCTGTTTCAGCAGGCAATTCACACCGAACATACCCAGGTAACAGTTGTCTTCATCCACGACGGCCAGGCTGCGATAGCGGCTTTTCATAATATATTTTGCTGCATCCTCAATCTTGTCGCTTGGCTTGAGAGTAACCGGGTTTGGATCCATTACGTCTGAGGCTTGCATCGTGTACCTGCTATATGTCGGGGAATAGTTGATTATTATTAGGCCGTCAAGGCTGCCATATAACCGCACATAATATATTGATTGAGGTCATTTTTATATTGCTTGGAGGTAAAGGACAACAGGCATTGCCGATATGGCGTTTTGCGGCGTTTCTGGTGGTAGTGCCGAATCACGCTATTGCTTTGCATGTCACGAGGTACCCGGTTAAACTTTCTTCGGATTTAACCGGGGTGCTATATGGACTACGCAAGCTGCAATCCAGTTCCTGTCGCCCTTTTTCGCAAGGCATTGTTGGTTCTGCCCGGCTAATCAGCATGAAATTGACCAGGCTCCTGTAGAGGGGCTTTTTTTATCGCTATGCTTGGCAACAATTATTGAGGAGTAAGCGTGGATCAGACTGCCGAACAGTTGGCTCAACATTTACATGAGCTTCAGTCCTACCTGAGGGGAGAGCAGCCACGTCTGGCAGAGCTGGTCGATGAATACCAGCAGCTGGACCAGGTTGCCTATCGTATGGGTTTACTATCACGCAGCCAGTCATACGCAGATCGGGTGTCCTGGTGGCCATTGATTGCGGTGCTAGGCACATTTTCTGCGGGCAAATCGACTTTCATTAACGATTACCTTGAATTCTCCCTGCAGCGTACAGGGCATCAGGCGGTGGACGACAAGTTTTCTGTCATCTGCTACGCCGGAGATGGCCACTCAAAAACCCTGCCTGGTACGGCGCTGGACGCTGACCCGCGTTTTCCCTTTTATTCCGTTGGTAAGGAGATTGAAGGGGTCGCCAAGGGTGAGGGTCGCAAGCTGGATAGTTACTTGCAGATCAAGACCTGTCCATGCGAGAAGCTAAAGGGCAAGATACTGGTTGACTCACCCGGGTTTGATGCCGATGAGCAGCGCACGGCAACGCTGAGGATAGCGGACAGGATTATTGACCGCGCTGATCTGGTGATGGTGTTCTTTGATGCCCACCGACCAGAACCCGGCGCTATCCGCGATACGCTTGAACATCTGGTTGAAAAGGCAATTGCCCGCCATGATGCAACCAAGTTTATCTACATCCTCAACCAGATTGATGTCACGGCAGATGAGAATAATCTGGAAGATGTTGTCGCTGCATGGCAAAGGGCGCTGGCACAGAAGGGCCTGACAGCAGGGCGCTTTTACCGCGTCTTCAGCCAGACGGCATGTACACATATCGAGAATGAGGAAGCCGCAAGGCGTTTGATTGACTGGCGTGAGCAGGACATGGCCGATCTCGACGAGCGTCTGGAACTGGTGGAGGTGCAGCGAATCTACCGGGTTGCCGACTCATTGCGTCACCAATGCCACCATATCGAAGAATCCGTAGTACCGGAACTAAAGGAACGTATTAGTGACTGGCGCCGCTTTGTATTGTTCGCTGATGCTGCCGTGTTGATAACAATGGGTGTAGCAGCGCTTTTTATGCTTTTGTTTACTGGCGAATGGTCAGGCCTTCAATACACGCCGGCAGCGCTTGTCCAGACCATATTCGACAGCATGATACTAAAGGGGCTGTTGGCTGCATTGGTTGTAGGTACCCTTGCTATCTTTCATTTCGGATTCAGACGGTTTGCGCAACAACGATTTAGACCGACGTCTGATGAGCACAAGCTGGAAGGATTTGATGTCGATGCACTGGACAAGGCTTTTGTGAAATCTACCGGTCCATTCAGGAGTCTGTTCATGCGCTCGCCGAGTGGCTGGCACTATCTTAATCGTCGGCGTTTATCGAGTATTTATTTTCGTGCGGGTACTTTTATCAAGCAACTGAATGACTCGCATATCCAGCCTGATGGTAGTTGGCAGGATGAGGTCACCAGCAGCACAGCAACAGCTGATGTAGAAGAAATAATAGACCAGGAAAAAGTAACGGAAGAGGAGCGGGAAAAAGAAAAACCGCTTGATATTTAAGGAAATAGTAATATACTAATATTCCTTTATTTGATTATAGCCGTTATACGTCACGGTGATTCGCCCATAGAAAGGGTTTGACACTTAAAAATCCTGTTTGATTTAAAATTTTGTCGCTTTTTAAGACAAAATTTTTACCTAAGGAGGTATACAATGTCGCAACTTTTTTCTGATGGCTGGATGCAATCTTTCGCAGAGGCCTGGAACTCGGATCCGGGCCTGTTTGAGGAGCTGGAAAAGATTAGTTTTAACTCTGTTATCGGGTATGGAATTGATGGTGAAGATAGCCCTCGTGGTGTCCTGTCCATTGAGAATGGCAAAGCCGTCAGCGCTGGTGAATATGACGGTCAGGAACTGAACTGGGATTTGCGTGCCAGTGAAGATCACTGGGGGAAATGGATCAGCAAGCCACCCGGCATGATGGGTCTGGGTACTGCGTACACCACGCGCAAACTGAAGTTTAATGTAGGCGATTACACTGCAATGGTAAAAGATCCGCGCATGGCCGGTCCTTTTATCAAGAGCTTTGCCGCAATGGGTCAGGTTTCTGACTAATTTATAGGCATGGGACGAGATTAGATTATTGATGAAGTTAATAATAAAAACTGGGGCTATAAAAACCGGCTTGTCTGCGATCGTGGCAATTCTTTTGATTGGATTGCTGCAGTACAGCCAGGCCGAGACAACCGGGCAGAAATACGGTTATCAAGGCAAGCTTCAGCAACAGGAAACAGCTTCACGGGCTAATCATGTTCCGGTAAAAACCATGAAGATTGGCGGTGCTGCTACATTGGGCGGCACTGTCATTCCTTTTCAGGAGGTCACGCTTGCCGCGCAGATGCCTGGACGTATTGAATATATTGCCGGTTTTGAGGGTGAATGGTTCAAGCAGGGCGCTGAATTGATTCGCATCGATGATGATGACCTGCTGGCACAGCAGCGTTCCGCATTTGCCATGCTGGAAAATGCAAGGCTGGCGGCCCGTAATGCCGGTGTGCAATACAACCGTGAACTGTGGTCGCCACAGTCCAAGAATATCAATCGCATGCCGGGCATGGGTATGCCGGCATTGTTTGATTCAATGTTTACCCAGAATTTTGGCAGCATGGGTAGCAACTACGATCCTGATGTGCAGCGCTATAGCGACCTGTATGCACAGGGCACACAACTAAACCAGACTCGCTCCCAGATTACACAGGCACAATCTCGCCTGGATGAGCTGTCTGCAAAATTACGAGATACGCGTTCAGTTGCGCCTTTTGATGGTGTGATAGCACGCAAGCTGGTTGAAATCGGGGACACCGTACAGCCGGGGCAACATTTACTGCTTTTCTCTAATCTGGAATATCTGCAGGTGAAGGTTGATGTGCCATCGCGCTTGATGGCGGGTATACAGGACAAAAAGTATGTGGCTGTGCGCCTGGATGACCCGGCTAAAACCGTTGTCAAAGGTCGTATTGCACAGAAGTATCCCGTTGCAGATAGTGAACGTCATACCGTAACAGTTAAAATAGATTTGAAGAAAAATGACCCGGCGACTCCAGGTATGTACGCCGAAGTGATTGTGCCTGAGCCGGATTCCAAACAGCAGGAGCATATTGTCATACCGTCGAAAGCGGTAATTAGCCGTCAACGTGGCAGCCTGCCGGCGGTTTATGTATGGAACCCGGAGAAGAATCGTAAGGAACGTCGTTACGTGCGACTGGGTACCCCGGTGGATAGCGAGAATATTGCGGTTTTATCCGGACTGAATAAAAACGACACGCTGGTTATTGAAGACTGGCGTTGAGGGGGAAGCCCCGGGTTAGTTCCCGGGTCGATTGAGGAACAGGAGTGGAGCTTCTGGCATGAAAATGCCGGAAGCTTTGTGCGTGATAATTTTTATAGTTTGATATGGCCAGCGACAATAAAAGTGTAAAAGATACCGATCGGAAATACCCGATTCAAGGTGAAGCCGTCTCCGATGGTGATGACCTTGGGCTGGCCGGTCGTATGGCGCAGGCCTTTATTCATTCTCCTATCACCCCGTTACTGTTCTTTGCCATGTTAGCCATGGGCATTATGGGGCTGATACTCACCCCTCGTCAGGAAGATCCCCAGATATCGGTACCGATGATTGATATCTATGTGCAGTATCCCGGCGCCACATCGGCAGAAGTATCCAGCCTGGCAATTGAACCACTGGAACGGATTATGAGCGAGATCCCCGGCGTCAAGCATGTGTATGCGGCGGCCGAACGGGGCCAGGGTATGGTGACGGTACGTTTTATCGTTGGTGAGGAGCTCGGGCCCTCAATCGTCAAGGTGCATGACAAGATACAGTCCAATCTGGACAAGATACCGCCCGGCGTGATGCCACCACTGGTAAAACCCGTGGGTATTGATGATGTGCCGGCAGTGACCCTGACACTCTGGTCAGAGAACATGGATCAGGGTCAGTTACGCACCGTTGCCAATGATGTCCTGCAACGCCTGAAAGAAATCCCCAATACCGGTCCCGGTTTTGTTGTCGGTGGTCTGCGAGAGCAGATACGTGTAGAGGTTCGACCCGAGCGCCTGTCAGGTTATAACGTCAGCCTGGATCAGGTTGCGCATACCATACGGACTGCAAACAGCGAACAAAAGGCCGGTAGTACCGAATCTTCGGGCAGGCATTTTACGGTTTATACGGGATCATTTCTCAGGACGGCGAGTGATGTTGCCAACCTGATGATTGCCACGCGTAATGATGCGCCTGTTTATGTTCGTGATGTGGCGGATGTGAAGGAATCACCCGAAGAGCCGAAAAGCATGGTGACCTATTACAGCGGTCTGGAAAACGAAAATGCTGCGGCTCATGGCATGCCCGCAGTGACCATCGCCATTGCAAAAAAGATTGGCAGTAATGGTGTCACGGTCGCCGAGGATATTCTGCAGAAAATCGAGTCGTTGAAAAGCCCGGACATTGGCCTGATCACCCCGGATATGCATGTTGAGGTCACCCGAAATTACGGGGAAACGGCCAGGAACAAGGTTAATGCGCTGATTCTCAAGCTGTTTATAGCAACCGGCGCTGTGACGTTACTGGTCTGGTTTTTCCTGGGGTGGAGACCGGCATTCGTTGTCACGCTGGTGATCCCGGTAGTTCTGTTGATGACAGTTTTTGCCGCCTGGTTGGGAGATTTTACTATCGACCGGGTGAGTCTGTTTGCGTTGATTTTCTCGATCGGCATTCTGGTAGATGATGCCATTGTTGTTATTGAGAATATTTATCGGCGTTGGCTGGCGGTAGGCAAGACCGACACGGCAACGGCGGTCGATGCCGTGCGTGAAGTCGGTAACCCGACCATACTGGCGACATTTACCGTGGTTGCTGCATTGATGCCGATGGCCTTTGTCAGCGGCTTGATGGGGCCCTACATGTCGCCAATCCCGGCGCTGGGTTCGGTCGCCATGATGCTTTCCCTGTTCGCGGCGTTTGTCTTCGTCCCCTGGCTGGCCATGCGTATCAAGCCGGGCATGATCGCTTTGGAAAAAGCTGAGCATGATGAGGAGCGTGACAATGCGAGAGTCGGTAAGGTCATCGAGAAAACGTTGGTGCCATTGATTGAAGACCGGCGTAAGGGTCAGATCTTTCTGTTTGGTCTGATCGCTGTATTCTTTCTGGTCTGTTCCTTCTTCTATATCAAGTGGGTGCCGGTGAAAATGTTGCCATTTGATAACAAGCCGGAATTCAGTGTTGTCATCAATATGCCTAGTGGTACCGCAGTACCGGCGACTGCCAACCTGACCAACAGAATCGCTGAACGCCTGCGTGAAGAGGTGCCGCATGTGACGGCCTTGCAAACCTATGTTGGTACCGCAAAGCCATTCGACTTTAACGGCATGGTTCGACATTACTATCTACGTGACAAGCCCTGGCAGGCCGAAATACAGGTGCAGCTGAGAGACAAGAACAAGCGTAGTGAGAGTAGCCATGAGTTGGCAGAGCAGGCACGCGCGCTGGTTAATGAAATGGTGGCTGACTATAACAGCCTGCATCCACCTGAAAATGGCAAGGGTGCCAAAACGACGGTTGTTGAAATGCCGCCAGGTCCGCCAGTGTTGCAAACTGTGGTCGCAGAAATTTATGGCCCGGACGCCGATACCCGACGTAACGTTGCCCGCCAACTTACTGCGGTGTTTGAGCAAACTGAAGGTATGGCCGATGTTGATAACTATCTACAGGACGGCTATCAGGTCTGGCGTTTTGAAGTTGATGCAGAAAAGGCGGTCAGGCGAGGAATTTCTGTCGATACCATTAACCGCAACCTGTCGATGGCGCTGGGTGGCTCACGTCTGGGTGATATCAAGCGTGGCAAACAACTGGAGCCCACTTATATCGTGCTTGAAATTCCCCTGTCTGAACGTTCGGATATGAGCAGCTTGGGTGATTTGCCGATCCCGATGCCAGGTGGTCAGGGCACGATTCCATTGGCTGAACTGGGCCGCTTTGTGCGTGCCGAGCAGGATCCGATTATTTACCACAAGGATCTGCGTCCCGTTGAGTATGTTGTTGGTGATGCCGTGGGGCGTCTGGGTGCGCCAATCTACCCGATGCTGAAAATCAATGATGCTTTGCAGCTGGAAGAAAACCGCACGGTTGATGGTGCCTACATGAGCGGAACTTTCATGACGACACCGGAAGATACCGGGCACTCCGCATTTGAATGGGGTGGTGAATGGACGGTCACCTATGAAACTTTCCGTGATATGGGGCTGGCATTTGCCGTTGCCCTGATCGTGATTTATATCCTGGTTGTCTGGGAGTTTGGTAACTTCCTGGTCCCGGCGATTATCATGGCGCCTATTCCGCTTACCATGCTGGGTGTTATTCCAGGTCACGCACTACTCGGCGCAGAATTTACCGCCACCTCCATGATCGGGTTTATTGCGCTGGCCGGAATTATCGTGCGCAACTCAATCCTGCTGGTGGATTTTGCAATCCATGAGGTCAAGGATGGCAAGACCAACGCCGAGGCCGTCGTTGAAGCCTGTCGGGCCAGAACACGCCCTATTATTATCACTGCGTTGGCACTGGTGGCTGGCTCGTTTGTGATACTGACTGACCCTATTTTCCAGGGTATGGCAATCTCACTATTGTTTGGAGTGCTGATTTCATCAGTACTTACACTGGTGGTTATTCCTCTGGGATGTATTACTGCGGGCAGTAATCTATGTCCTGATTGTGAGTTATTGTCGACCGACGGCGGTGATGAGCCCAGTGGCGGTGGCTTTACCGGCGGCTGGATCGAGGGCACGTTGGCCAAGGCAAGTGCGATCGGTGCAATGTCATTTTATATGTTGCGAGCGTTGGCTATCATGGCATATATGGCACTGACTGCGGCCGCCAAAAAGTCCGTTAAGGCCTATCACGTGGGTCGTGAGAGATTTGAGGCACAGGCAAGGCAGATTCGTCAGGCAAGGGCTGAGAAAGCAAGAGTTGAGAAAGAAAGGGCTGAGAAGGCAGTTGCTATAAAGAAACAGCAGGAAACCGTTACAGAGAAGATCGAAGTTGTCAGCGAACAACCCAAGGCCAGGAAAAAATCGAAGAAGAAACGCGCCAGGAAGGATGCCAGTGGCAGCAAGCGAGTAGCGAAAAAATCAGCGGAAACAAAGAAGATCCCTGCAGCAGAAAAGCCAAAGCCGGCCACCAGTTCAAAGCAGAAAACTACTGGTGTCGAAGCAGCGACAAGATCTCCGGTTAACAAGCCTGCGCCTGTAAAACCGAAGCCGGACAGCAGCTCAAAACAGGAAACTATCGGTGCCGTAGCCACAAAGAAACCCATTGTTAACAAGGCTGCGCCTGTAGAGTCGAAGGCAGGCACCAGTTCAAAACCCGATGCAATCGAGGCGGTGGTTGAGACAAAGCCCGTCATTGAGAAACCGGTGCCGGTTGTCAAAAAACGTGTAGCACGTAAAAAGCAGGCCAAGGCTGCCAGCATTCCAACTGCACGTAAGAGACCGGCAGTCAGGGCGAAGTCAGGTATGACCGTTAATCCGCCTGAACCAAAAACACCAAAGGTAAATATGGATACGCCAGTAAGTAAAAGTGCCAGCAGTAACGGCAATGGTAATGGGAAGACGACAGCCCAGCCCGAGGCTGCGCCAGTCAAGCCACCTGTACCAAAAGTACCCGCACGTTCACGCGGCAATCGACGCGGTATCAGGCTTAATCCCAATATCTAGCGGGCCTGTCTCAGCGGATTCCGGAGCAGGCTGGTATAAAGCTGTCTTTATTTAAAGAGTTCCTCCACCGTTCAATCATCTCATCGGGTTCTATCAATATTATTCCGCCTGCCGGGAAATGCAGGCTAATGTCGCTGCCAGATATCTCAGCCTGTGATACATTATTGCCCGGCACCAATAACCGGTTAGATATCATGAACTCATTTAATATATGGCGGCTTATTATTTCCTGTATAGGCTTCTTTATGGTGTCCCTGGTCTGCGCCATGCCTCCCGCACCCATCGGACCGTACCAGTCGATTGAAGATGAATTTAATCAGGCACCTGTTTCCAGACCAATGCCGGTAATGCAACCGCAAGCTGTTGAGGAGACCCCCGAACAGGCAGACCGTAATAAGGCGCGTGAATGGCGCTGGAGTGCACCAGAGAGACGTTATCAGCGTGGTAATAATCCAGTCATGAACCCGGAAAATTACTATCCACAAAGCCACCCAGGGCGCGGTTACGGCTATCCCCCTACGGGTGAGCCCAGATAATGCAGCCAGGACCGATTGGTATCTGTTTTTCTGCTGCTCTTCTATCTATTTCTGCCCTGCCAGTATTCGCGCAGGATAGCTGCCCGGAAGAGCTGCAGACTAGATTGATCCAGAAGGCCTTGTATGAGGGCGATGGTTATCGACCGCTCACCATAGAGGAACAAAATGAGATGGCTGATGACAACGGTTCATCAGAGTCATCTGAAAATTGGCGACCGAGATCACAAGCTGACGATTGTGAAAAATTACCATCACTGGTAGATCCGGAGGAGCGGGGTTATCGACCACTGGATTATGGAACACAGCGTCAGCAAGTATCACCTTCGTACGGCGGCCATTCGGGTTATATGCCCGGCTACCCCGGTGGGTATGACTGGCGCTATGCGCCCTATCAGGGGCCATATAACCCGCCTGTTTATCCCAATACGCCTCTTAATAACTGGCCCCGGGGATCAAGTCCTTACTATACCCGGCCACAGGTGTTGCCGGGCTATGGTGTTATGCCTTATTCTTTCGGTGGAAATAGTTCGGTGCCTTATTAACTTATGATAGTCTCATTACCATGACGACAGGATTTTCAAGATGGTGTCTTAGGCAGTGATTACGGTTATAGGTAACCTGAAAGGGGGCGCTGGAAAGAGTACGGTTTCTTTCAATCTGGGTGTATGGTTGGCCATGACGGGCCGGTCTGTTGTTGCTTATGACCTCGATCCTCAAATGACATTACATGATGTGATGACGATCCGTGAGGAAGAAGGCTTTGAGCCATTATTCCCGGTTTACCTGCCTGACAGCCAGCTTCAACAGAGACTGCCATCACATAATGATGAGGTGCTGGTTGATGTAGGTTCTGCCAACATTGACGGTATGAAGGTTGCGTTATCTCTGGCTGACAGGGTACTGATTCCAGTGCCACCCAGCCAGGCAGATATCTGGTCCACTCAACGCTTTTTAAGAATCGTGCAGGAGGTCCGGCCACAGGAACTGCCTGAGATGGTGGCCTTTATTAACCGGGCGGACACGCACCATGCGGTACGCGAGTCTGACGAGGCGGCGGCCGCACTATCGACCATCCCCGAGATTTCGGTGCTGGATTGTCGACTGGGGCAACGAACCGGATTCAGACGATCCTTTAGTGAAGGGTTGGCTGTATACGAACTGGAGCCCAGAGGAAAAGCAGCCATGGAAACATTGGCATTGGTAAATGCTCTGTACAAAGGAAAGCAGAAACAATGAAAGTCGTACCACAGATTATTACATTCCTGATCCTTCTTGTTATCGGCTGGTACCTATATGACAGCCATAGCGCATTTCAGGCCCTGATTGACGATATTGTTGATTATTCGGGCGTTAGCCGGGAGATCAATCGACCTGTCGCTGGGGCGGTTAAACCGAAAGCCTCGTTACCCCGGACTGTTGAATCGCAGCAAGCACCCGTAGCAGCCACACCAGCAGCAGACGAGGTGCAGCCATCAGCAACTACCGATGCCATACAGTGGCCGGGGCCCAGCAAGCCGGCTGAGTCCACATCAACAGTTGCAAAAGAGGTTGCGGAGGAAGCGGCAATACCCGCTCCAGTGGATGTCGTTACAAATACACCTGCGATAGACCCCGGAAGTACTGAAAAAGAACAACAAGCAGCATCTGCACCTGTTCAGTTCCCTTCTGATGTTGATGAGCCTGTCGTCCAGCCTGTACTGGAGCAAGCCAAGCAATCCCCGGTAGGCGTGAAGACTGAGTCAGCAGCCGAGTCTATGTCTGCCCTGGAACCTCTGGTTGAGTCGATGGAAGCACCGAAGGATTCAAATACCGAGGAGTCGGCGGGTATGTCCACACCAATTGATGGCGCAGAAACAGCCACCGAGATGCCAGCAGCTGATACCAGTGCCACCCAGGATCAGGGGGCCACTGATACAGCACCAGAGGACATCGATTCCCGTAAGCAGAAGGCGCTGGCAGGTTTGGCGGCTGCACGGTTCGCATGGCACGAGGGTAATCATGACAAGGCCATCATGCTTTACGGCCAGCTGGTTAGAGAATTCAAAAACCACCCTGACTTTGCCGGTGAGCTTGGGAATATCTACTTCTCCAAGGGGGAAATAGAGCTGGCAGTCAATGCATATTCGGAGGCCTTCCTGCGCCTGTTGAGGAATAATGACATGCAACGTGCCGAGCTGGTACTGGGTATTGTGTACAATATCGACCAGGAGCAGGCAGCCTTACTCAGGGAATATCTTGCGCACTAGGTGCTTTTCCGGTTTGTCGCAACATTATTGAGATAAATCAGTATTCATATCAAGAATGAATCGGCCAATTCGGCCAGTCAGGTTTTTCTTCATTAGATTCATACAGGGTTCAACTGTGTCCTGGATGTAATGGATTGGTTTTCAGGTTTTTAATATATACGAGAGGTGTTGTATGGGGGTTATACGTAATTTGCTGGCCTTGATTGGTCTGTTGGTAATCATAGGTGTTGGCTATGGCTATGCTACATACCAACCGATGATAGCCAAGCTACAGGCCATTGGCCTGGAAAAACTGCAGACAATGATGGCCAGGGTGGATGAGGTAGGCATCGAACCGATGATGGGTGTGATGGAAAAATGGGATATTGCTGCACTGATTAAACTGGGAGACGAGCTGGATCCCAAGGCGCTGGAAGTATACCAAAGCATGATGGACCGCCTGATTGAAACCAGGAATACCGCCGATGCTACTGTCTGGAAGGTCCCTGTAGAGGAAGGCCTGACCGTTGAGGACGTGGAGTTGTCCATGAAAAATATCGCCAATGAGCACAATATCAAGGCCGTTGGTGAGCTACCGTTATCCGAGCAGGTCAAGCTAATGACGGGTGAAGAGCAGCGGTTCCTGAAAATCTATATGTATTGTAATCCGTTGACCGCGATGAAGATGGTTGAGCATAGCGATGCCTATTCAGCCTACCTGCCTTGTCGTATTGCCATGATTAAGGACAAGACCGGCAAGCTTTGGCTGTATGCACTGGATATGGACATGATGATATGGGGCGGTGCAACTTTACCGGATTTTCTGAAAGAGGAAGCGTTGAAGGTACGCTTTGTAATCAAGGACATTATGCAGCGCGCCGCTGCAGGCGACTTCTGATATTCGTGTAACGGTATTAATGAAAAGGCCAGTGTCGCTTACGCACTGGTCTTTATGGTCAGGAAGACCGGGCCACTATCGGACCTCATGTCCTACATGGCACTCGACCATCTGATATACATAGACGTATGAATGCCGCGATGACAGGATGTCATGAAGCGGCCATGGTCATCGTATGTTGCGGGCGCATGGTCTTTCTCGGGCTCTGATGTGCATGGACGCACAAATGCAGCGATGACAGGATGTCATGGAGCTGCCTGTCCTTCATGACACTTGTACATCCATGTACATCGGACGCGCACGACTACATGGATGTAGGAGTTAGAGCGAATCAGGAAGGCAGAGCCGAGGAGCGACCCTTAATCAAGCAGTACTTTCTCGACTGACATGTCTTGAAGATCGATCAGCATGAAACTAGCCGGGCCATCCAGCCCTGCAACTGAACCAGGATTGGCCAGCAGGGTTTGTTCACCGTTGATATTGGTAATATGTTCTTCGTGGTAGTGGTGGTCGTGTCCGTAGCATACCAGGTCATACTCGCCGGTGAGGGCCATTGCCTTTGCATAATGCGGGTAGTGCACGATAAAGATATTTCTGCCATTGAGTTTGATTGCAGCATCCTGCCCATAGAAGCTGATTGCATTTTCGGGCCTGCTGGCAACCTTGTGCATCATGACCAGGTCGCCGGTATTGTTGCCATGGATGGCATGGATGGGCAGGCCTGTTTCTAGGGCCTCTTTTAGCGTTGACGGTGCAACAATGTCACCACAGTGTAAAATTGCCTCGGCTTGTCGCTGTTTTGCCAGGGTGGCGGCGTGTTTGAATTTTATGCGGTTATCGTGACTGTCCGATATTACAGCGATTTTCATCTGATATGTGCTTCAGGATTGCCTTCGCGGCTGCAAAACATACCATGGATGGCATCAAGGATCTGATTGCCCTGATCGCTGGAGATTGAATAAAAAATATTCTGTGCGGCACGGCGGG
>JAPHTU010000084.1 GCA_026196145.1 Gammaproteobacteria bacterium | reverse complement strand
TAAAAACCGGGCATAATGGTGATTGGATTAACCTTCTGCTCATCCACTATGCGCAGACGTATCTGTCCTTCTGTCAGCCGTGCACCGACACCGTAGAGCGGTGGACCAACAGTACCATGCAATGGCTCTTCAGGAATGGGCATCATATGGCAGGCCAGGCAATTGCCACCATGGTTATCGGCTGCGATTTTACGACCTCGCTCGGCATCGCCCTGCAAACCACACAAAGGCTCTTCTATCGCAAAATTCTTGACCTCCCAGTGGCAATAATCTGTTGGTAACGGGATCGGTTCAGCTGACGCTACATGCAAGGGAAAAAAACAGAACAGCACGCCAAACAAGTTCAGGCTACTTCTTATTCCATTAACGCTGGTCATCAAAGGTTAGTCCTGCTGGTTGAACTCAATTAAAATTGAACATTTACTAACAACGACAGAAATATACCGACAGCCTGTTCCATAACTGCATCGGAAGCCGGAAAAAATGTCTGAGGCAGACCTGTAAATATTACCAGAAACTGCCGGAGACAGACCTGTAAATACTACCAGATACAGGTGTGATTTTCTCTTGGACGTCTCAACGCGCTCAAACAAAAAGGCCAGCAACGAAATGCAGCTTGAGAGGTCCTATTGCTTCTGACTATAGACAACGTATTATCAAAAATATGACGATAACCCCTACACCCTATCTGCTGGAAAGCCTTTACTGGATCACCTTGGTCGCCGTAGTGGTGTCCTCGGCCTCGGCGGTGTTAAAGGCGGGTTTTAAGGAATTTGACCTGTTTGGTGTCATGATCATTGCCATTGCCACTGGCCTGGGCGGAGGCTCGTTACGCGACATACTGCTGGACCGTGAGGTCTTCTGGATTCGTGACCAGATGTTTTTTATTGCCTCTATTGGCAGTGCCATCGTGATATTTGTCACCGCAAGACTGGTGGCCATCCCGCCGAGGTTTTTCCTGTATCCAGATGCTGCCGGGCTTGCGACCTTCGGCATTGCCGGCACTCTGGTATCCATGATGGTCGGTGCAGACTGGCTGGTCGCCAGCTTTATGGGCGTGATGACCGGCACCGTTGGCGGTATCTTTCGAGACATCCTATGCAGCGAGACACCGACCGTATTTCATAGCCCATTATACGCCACGGTATCATGGCTGGGCTGTCTGGCCTTTATCGGCATGCTGTACATGGATATCGATGTGACCATTGCATCGATTATCGCCGGCCTGCTTATTTTCACCGCCCGACTTGTTGCCATTCACTACGACATCACCCTGCCTCGATTTTACTTCAAGCGTTAGTTGTTACCGCATCAGTAAAACTACCCGGCTATCCCAGCACATCACATGCTTCCTGTCCTTTTCAAAGATGAGCATTACATTGCCGTGCATAAACCCTCGGGCCTGCTGGTACATCGTAGCTGGTTGTCGCAGGATCGGGTCTTTCTGTTACAACAGTTGCGTAACCAGATCGGTCAACGCGTATACCCGGTACACCGACTGGACCGGGCAACCTCGGGTGTCATCATATTTGGCCTGAGCAGCGAATCAGCACAGGCATTGAACCAGGTATTCACGGATCAACGGGCCAGCAAGAGCTACCATGCCATCGTACGTGGCTGGTTGCCGGAACCCGAGGTATTTGTTGACCACCCGATACAGGACAGGGAGACCGACACACCCTACCAGGAGGCACAAACCCGTTTCAGGGAACTCGCGCGCACCGAGCTACCGTTTGCCGTTGACCGTTACCCGCAAGCCCGTTACAGCCTGGTCGAGGCACAGCCCCTGACCGGTCGACGCCACCAGATTCGCAAACACCTGAAACACATTAGCCACCCGATTATCGGCGACATACGTTACGGCAAGGGCACGCATAATCGTTTCTTTCGTCAACAATTCGGGATTCAGCGCCTATTACTAAGCGCCCAGCGTTTACGCTTTCAACACCCGCTGACCGGAGAGGCCATAAATATTGGAGCTGCTGAAGACGCCGAATGGTCCAGGGTCATCCAGGAAACCGGGCTTGGTTATTTATCCAGACTGCCGTCTGTATAAAGATTGATAGCTATAAGGGCCAGTACCCAGAATAGTACAAAGTTGTCACTGAGATTCAGGGGAAAACGGTCTCCTGAATACAAAAGCAGTCAGCCAGTTTTTCACCCGCCAGCACCAATTTGGAATTGTGAGGGCTGTGACGACATCACGCCGGGCATCGTTGAAGCCGTCGATAATATGCCTTACATCCATCGGCGCATTGTAGCCGACCGACCGGGGCGCCTGCGCGTGGATTACCAGGGCATCATACCGCGGAAGGGCTCGCGCATGTTCTGCGCATCGCGTGACAGACGCCCGACATTGCGGCTCATTTTTGACAGCGACTGTGCCATGCCGCCAATGTTCTCGCGCATGTGTTTCATATCGCCGCGCATGTCGTTCATCGAGGCATTCATGCTGCCGATGCCCCCGCGCATATCGGTCATGGCGGTTCGCATCACACCAATGTCACCGGAGGCCTGTTGTATCTCGACAAGCACCGCAGCCATGTCTTCGCTCATGCGGTGAATATCGTGCGCCATGTTCGACATGTAACTGTCCCCACCTTCAACCGGCTCGCCGGCAGCCATGTTCTTCATGTAACCGTGCATCTGCCCCATCTGCTGCGATATGCCATCCTGATCCTGTCCCAGGTGCAGCACCAGCATGTACACCCACACGCCGATCACCAGCGCCGCGACCACCGCCAACATCGAGAACCACTTAGTCCCGTTGATACGGCGGCCGAGCTGTTGTTCGAGCAGGCGGTTGCGCTCTTCCAGTTGCTCGTTCAGGCGAGCGAACTCATTGGCACGCGCCTGCGCATCCTCCCGCACCGCCACCATCAAATCCTGCAGTGCTTTTTCACCGTTCGGCATCACTAATCTCCAAGTTCACCGCCACGCGTAACGCGTAACGCAGCTGCCATTAATGGTTACAAGTGAATCGCCACGCGCAGCAGGGCATCCACCTTATCCTCGACAAGAGGGTGACAGCTGCGCGGTTGCTTCTCGGTAGCACCGGCCGCAAGCATCACATGCCTGCCCTTCAACAACATAGAGCAGATGACGCTATTGTACACATTCCAGCCTTTCAGTTATATCGAGCCAACGACGTAAATTAGTACAAAGCGGACATTATAGGTCCTTGAAATGTCTTTGTTGCACAGGTAGCTCCATACCTTTAATTGTAGATTTCTACTACTTATTATTGTCTCC
>JAPHTU010000035.1 GCA_026196145.1 Gammaproteobacteria bacterium | reverse complement strand
TGGGCGAATATAACCTTGAATTCCTCGGCAAACAAATTGACGCCTCACGCGACCACCAGTTTACTTATCTGGGTTTACAGACCCTGTATGACCGCTACTTCATCCATTCTGAAAATACCCGTTTTGAATTACCGCAGGCATTTTTCATGCGCGTCGCCATGGGCCTGGCAATAAATGAAATCAACCGTGAACAAAGCACAGTTGAATTCTACCGCCTGTTATCTTCTTTTGATTTCATGAGTTCAACACCTACCCTGTTCAACTCAGGGACCCTCCGACCTCAGCTATCCTCCTGCTATCTAACCACCGTCCCGGATGACTTGGATGGCATTTTCAGCGCAATCAAGGACGACGCGCTGCTTTCAAAATTTGCCGGCGGCCTTGGTAATGACTGGACCCGCGTACGCGCACTTGGCTCCCACATCAAGGGCACCAATGGTAACTCGCAGGGTGTTGTGCCCTTCCTGAAGGTCGCCAACGATACCGCCGTTGCCGTTAACCAGGGCGGCAAACGCAAAGGTGCCATGTGTGCCTACCTGGAAACCTGGCACATGGATATTGAAGAGTTCCTGGAACTGCGCAAGAACACCGGTGATGAGCGTCGTCGTACACACGACATGAATACCGCCAACTGGATTCCCGACCTGTTCATGAAACGTGTCAGCGAAGAACAGCAATGGACTCTGTTCTCACCTGATGAAACGCCTGACCTGCACGACCTGACCGGCCAGGCCTTTGAGAATCGTTACAAGGAATACGAGGCACAGGCCGAGCGCGGTGAATTACGCAACTTCAAACAACTGCCAGCCCTAGACTTATGGCGCAAGATGCTGGGCCTGCTGTTCGAGACCGGCCATCCGTGGATTACCTTCAAGGATCCCTGCAACCTGCGTTCACCGCAACAACATATCGGTACCGTGCACTCTTCCAACCTGTGTACTGAAATTACGCTGAACACCAATGATGAAGAAATCGCAGTATGTAACCTCGGTAGCATCAACATGGCCCAGCATACAACTGAAAACGGGCTGGATCATGCCAAGCTGGAGAAGACCATCAACACCGCCATGCGCATGCTCGATAACGTGATCGACTACAACTACTACAGTGTACCCCAGGCCCGACGCTCCAACCTGAAGCACCGCCCGGTTGGTATGGGCATTATGGGTTTTCAGGACGCCCTGTATAAGATCAAAACAGCCTATGCCTCTGAAGCTGCCGTCGAGTTTGCTGATACCTCCATGGAGGCGGTCAGCTACTATGCCATCAAGGCATCCAGTAACCTGGCGGCCGAGCGCGGAAAGTATGCCTCTTTTGACGGCTCGCTCTGGTCACAGGGTATTCTACCGATCGATTCTATCGGCAAGCTGGAAGAAGGTCGTGGCGGCTATCTGCAACTGGATCGTTCTTCCACACTGGACTGGGCTGCGCTACGCGAGCAGGTCAAAACCACCGGCATGCGTAACTCAAACTGTATGGCGATCGCACCGACTGCCACTATCTCCAATATCTGCGGAGTCAGCCAGTCTATCGAGCCGACCTATCAAAACCTGTTTGTGAAATCCAACCTGTCCGGTGAGTTCACCGTGATTAACCCCTACCTGGTTGAAGACCTCAAGGCCCGCAACTTATGGGACGAGGTCATGGTCAATGACCTGAAATATTTCGATGGCAGCGTACAGCCTGTTGATCGCATTCCACAGGATCTCAAAGACCAGTATGCCACCGCCTTTGAAATTGACCCACGCTGGCTGGTTGAAGCGGGCGCGCGTCGGCAAAAGTGGATTGACCAGGCGCAGTCGTTAAACCTGTACATGGCTGAACCTTCCGGCAAGAAAATGGACAACCTGTACAAGCTGGCCTGGGTACGCGGATTAAAAACTACTTACTACCTGCGTTCCATGGGGGCAACCCATATGGAAAAAACAGCTAGTGACAACATGCAGGGTGACAATACCAGCGCCAACCAGGCACAGATGGGTTCAGCCGCACCGAAGGCATGCTCGATACTGGATCCTGATTGCGAAGCTTGTCAGTGAGAAAATCTTTTATACATAAAGTGCAAAGTGCACACCGATAATAGTTCGAAGGAGAATAACGATGTTACGACAACAATGGGATGACCCGCTTGCCAGCCTGACACCGGCAACCGCAAAATCTTCGCTGCCTGTTATTCCAGCGGTCAAGCTTGATCCTGAACCTTCCAACGATACCGAGTTCGAGACCGGCACTGATGTGCCTGAAGCAGTATCACACTCGTCAACGCCCACTCCTCCTCCCTCAGCGTCGGGTGAATTGGGCACAGCCGGTCTCGGGCGCTCTTCTAACGAAGACGCCCAACCCACCGCCACCGCACTGTCTGGTGGTTATGCGCCCGCCACATACACGCCTCCGGTTATTACCGATACCAACCCGGTAAACCCGGACGACAAGCGCGTGGTCAATGGCATGACTGATATCAACCAGCTGGCGCCATTCAAATATCCCTGGGCATGGAATTACTTTCTGAATGCCAACAAGAACCACTGGACGCCACTGGATATTAATATGGCTCAGGATGTGCACGATTATCATCACAAACTGACCCTGGAAGAAAAGCATGTATATGAGAACGTGCTTTCTTATCTGACCACCTCCGATATCCTTGCCATGCGTAATATCGGCCTGGCTGTTATGGAAAAGATGAGTGCGCCGGAGCTGCAGATATACCAGGCCCGCCAGGTCTACGAGGAGTCCCTGCATACCTGGACTTACCAGCATTGCATTGAAACAATCGGCCTTGATCAAGGTGAAATTTACAACCGCTATCGCGTGGTACCGGAGATCAATGGCAAGATCCAGATTGCCAACCGCCGTCTGAGTTCAGTACTTCGCGCCGACATCGACCTGAACAATCGGGACGAACTGGAAAACTTTGTCCTGGCCTATATCTTTTTTGCCGGCATCTTTGAGGGTTGCTGGTTTTACAACGGTTTTTCACCGATCTTTGCCCTGCAACGTCGTGGCCTGATGAAAGGCACGGCCGAGCAACTGCAGTACATCATGCGCGATGAAGTCATGCACGCCTCCTTTGGCATTCGTGTCGCCAAAGAAATTATCCGTGAAGAGAATGTCACCCTGGACCCACAGGCTATTCGTGAAATGTGGGACGAGGCTGAAGCCGCAGAATCCGCCTATGCCGACTACATTCTGCGCGACCCTATCCTGGGTTACTCAAAAGAAGATCACAATGAACAATTTCGTTTCATCGCCAATCGTCGTGCCCGTCAGCTAGAACTGGAAGAGCCGTTCCCCGGTGCCGAGGCCGCGTTGCCGTGGCTGGATGAACAAGCCAATCTTCGCAAAGAAAAGAACTTTTTTGAAACCCGGGTGACCGAGTATCAGACTGGCGGCGCTCTAAGCTGGGACTAGCTGGAGCCATA
>JAPHTU010000350.1 GCA_026196145.1 Gammaproteobacteria bacterium | reverse complement strand
CTCTTTATTTGGTAGAGGCTCCAGATTGTCACCCGTCGCGCCTTTGCGTAACACTCCGTGACACCCGGCACAACGCTGGAAGAACATGCTCTTTGCCTGTTCGAACTCAGCATCGTTAAGTGGCTTGAATTTTTTCTTGGCAAAGGCGACATTAGAAGATGCCGCCAGACCCATGCACGCAGTGAGCAGTATCACCCCGTACTTCATTTTTGCATTCGTACTCATAAATTCCTTGCTCCTTTGGATATATTGGTTAGCTAATATCAAGCAGCATTATTTATAGTTATTTGGTAGTTGATCTAGCGCTGCCCGCATAAAAGACTATTCATAAGCACTATATGTCGTTTGACAAATGTCATTAAAATGGCTGCTATTTCACGCAAATACCCGGATATGGCAATAAGTTCAGGGGATTGACCAAGACAACTACCCTTGTATCCCAGGCAACTTGCCATCCAGCCCGTGAATTTTTCATACTCAGGCCTTTATCTGTTGTTTATGGCCCTGCCGTGAACTCAGCCACCACCTGAATATCCCGATTACAATGAGCAACAGAAACGGTCCAAGCGCTATCAAGCTACCTGGATGGATAGTGGATTCTTTTAATTGCCGGTTTTTATCAGCTTTGTACTGATTGTTTGCCAGGTTAGACGGAGCCTGATCAACCGTGTATGCAGACTGGATATAATGCTGAATTTGCAGCATGACTTCGGATCTTGGCGGCGTGTATTTCATCACCGTCATATTGCGTTGCATCCTTTTTAATATATCTGGCCAGCCCTCAATATCATACTGCAATGGATCAGGTGTCGCATGACATGCACCACAATGGCTTTCAAATGCCCTGCTCCCCAGCCCCTCCGGCGTTTGTTGCAGTGGTTTTAAACCGTGACGTGACAGGTACAGCTGCAATTGTTCACGTTCTTCACTGTTGGGACTTCTTATATTCCCCATCAAGCTACCAAAGCGGTCGGCAACATCCATCAGGGTCAACATGTGCTGCATGACTGTCGGCCATTCATCCGCCGTATGACGGCCTGGCCCCGGCAGTTCATGGCACTGTGTACAGTATGTTTGCATCAACCGGGCACCCTGGCCTGTCGCATCCGGTAGCTGTTCTACGGACAACCCTGGAGGCATGACTTCAGGATACAGTGCGCACATATCAATACCCCCAAAACTATGGGCAGCTAAAACATGCGGACTAATTAACAAGAACGCCATTATCACTTGTATCTTTTTAATCAGCATACATTCAACGCCGTGAAGATTATGGGGTCGTGTGTATCTTCATCAGTGGATCGCTGAACTCTTCTTTCTATGTAGTTCACCAACAATGCCCTTGATTCGTAAAAGATCTCCATCCAGCGCCGGTTGGCCATGCCACCATTGATAGTCGGGTGACTGGTGCCCTGCCCCCAGGTAAACATTCTTTAAATGCTTCTGCATGGTCAATATTATTTTCCTTGCAGGTTCGAGTTCATCGTTACTAAAATCTTCAGTAGCCTGCGTAACAAGCGTATTGGCTTCACGAACTTTTTTTCGTGCGATTTCCAGCATGTCTTCGCCACTAACCAATAAACTGATGATATATCGGGGCGCATGGCAGTCCTGGCATACTTTACGTGTTTCTATCTCAACATCATTCACGGCATTCACATTCATCAGGTCACTGCGAACCATATTATTGACATTGTGGTCGGCTCCTCGCATATGACAATAACTACAGCCGGGAGAACGATATTTGGCTCCGGATAACGGTTGCTTCCAGTCATAACTTTTACGTTCCAGTTGCATTAACACACCATGCTTTGAAGTGGTGTAACTGTGCACTACCGGGGATTTATTTCCCCCATGACACTCTATACAGGCCGAATCACGGCGGGCAGTGACTGCTGTGGACTCATGCAGCTTGCCGTGACAGGCAATGCAATCTGCCAGAGGCTCTGAACTTGCATGACTACTGGTGCGCCAGTCACTGATGAGTTTCGGACTGGTTTTCTGATGACATTCAATACAGGCGCTATTCTCGAATATGCCGGCCGGTGGCGGATTATCCGCACCATACGCATTCATCGCAATGACATAGCAAATAAAAGCGAGACACAGTTGTTGGAAGAAGCTGCCGGACACTAGTTATTCTCCCGGTTGAATTCAGTATATTCACCCTCAAGCCAGAGCTTTTTATTGGTAGTTTTATCTGCTTCTGTGTCCTTTCGCTTGAGCAGCGTTTCTGCGTGCTGTTTTATCTGTTGCAGGCTGTTATCCATAGCCTCGTGGTTTTTGGTGACCATGGATTTGTCACCATGCGCCGCACCCTTATAGGCCCCCAGATTTTCGAAATACCACATTTCGAAGTAGTCACGTTCTATGGGCGAGACGTTGTAGAAGGCAGAAGCCTGACCTTCATAAAACCCGATACGTTCACGCGGAAAATATCTGTCCCATGTACTCGATGGATAAGTAGGCCGGTCTCCTGCCGCCGGGAAAAACGCATCATTGAAACGTACACTGCGCAGGATACTCTCGGCGGAATACAGTTTTTTCCAGGCGCTTTTACGCTCCAGGTCCAACTCTTTCAGCCACTGCCGTGCCTGCTGTGGCTCGTGACAGTCAGTGCATCGTTTCACCCAGCGTTCCCGAAGCACTTTATTGGAAGAGGTATTGGGATTGATTTCCTTGATACCAAATTTCCACATGGATTTTTCTGTTACCTGATGCCGGCCTTCATCCATATGGCAATACGCACAGGTTGGCGCCTTGTAATTACCTTTCTGTAACGGTTTACTCCAGTCCCACTCATCACCTTCCTGAAGGTAAATTTGTCCATGCGCGGAGGAAAAATAGGTTTCATCGTCCGGGTGTGGAGGTCCTGAGTGACAGGTGATACAAGCTTCTGATCGACGTGCTTCTGCAGCAGAAAAACGATGACGGGTATGACAGGAATCACACTTGGTGGCAACTGAATGGCATTGTACGCAGGATTGCACCTCGGCCTTGGGTTTATCCACAAAGTGTGGGGCATCCACGGCACGATCCATTGCCAGCACATGACTGGGGAATCCATGGCGTGCTTCATCCAGGAATTCAGTATGTTGTTTGGTGTGGCAGCTGCCACATACCTCCGGCGTGGGTAAGTGTAATTGTTCATGATCGGAGCCATGACAATCAGGACAGGTCACTGCTTCAGTGGCCTGAGAATGGCGACTTGCTTTCCAGTCATTGACGATACCGGGGGTTATCGCTTCATGGCATTGAATACATTGTGCCATCTCAAGTACACCCTGAATCGTATCAGGGGCCTTATAAAAGTTTACCGGGTCCCAATAACGTTGTATGGGGTCTGGTGACCAGTCATGGGAGTATAGTCCGGCCCCTGTTCCCGACTGCCGCCAGTCAATGTATTGAAAACCGGCGACTATCGCGATGATCACCAATATCAGTGGTATCCACATGTACCGTGAACGCATGACTAATCATCCCTGCGATAACGCTTGATGGCCCTGATGGCTCCGATTACAACCAGGATTGCCAGTGGTCCAAAGATGAACCATAGATAGGTATTGCTTTCTGGTGGTACGAGACTGGGGTCGATTTCAATGACAACGTGATCAGGATTGTGGTGCGCATGAGACAGTTGCACCATAAACATCATTATAAAGAGCAGGACCCTGCTTATCATGTTGCCTGACTCAAGGAGGCCGTGCGGGATTGTTCATTTTCTGCAACATGTTTCTGTCGGCCGGTGCCTATAGTGAAATCATCATACACTGCCAGTGCCGCACGACGCCCGGCAGCAGCGGCCGTGCTGATTAAGTCGGGTCCGTGTACACAATCACCACCCGCATAGATGACGCTGGATGTGGTACGACCATCGGCATCGCTTATGATGTGACCATTCTCGGTTTTTACTCCGTATTGATTGAGCCAGCCCGGTGCCGACCCCTGTTGCCCGATGGCCAGAATCACCATGTCGCAGTTAATTGACTGCTCTTCACCCTCAATGTCAAACAAGACACCGGTAACATCATCTGTTCCCTGCACTCCAACCGGTCGATGATTAAACATTAATTCGACGCAGTCAGCCCGGGTGATGGCTCGCTCATACGGGCTGGCACGCATATCTTCTGAACTACTGCGGTAGGCAATGGTTACCTGTTGCGCACCAACACGGGCCGCTGAACGAGCACAATCCATTGCACTATCACCGCCTCCAATGACAATCACCCGTTTACCTTGCAGCTGCTGACTGTCCATGCCCTGATTAAACCGGGCAAGGAAAGAAAGTGCATCGGTAACCCCGGGAAGATCCTGACCGGGACAGTTGATGTTTCGTGACTGGCGTGCGCCGATACCAAGGAACACGGCGTCATGATTATTGACAATGTGATTAAACCGCTCTTCATCTATTTCTTCACCTAACTTGAAATTCACACCGCTTTTCTGCATCCAGGACTGGCGCGTTTGCAGTGCGTTTTTATCAAAACGAAAAGCCGGCAGGCCAGTGGATAACATACCGCCAATACGCTTGTCGCGCTCATAGACGGTAACGTCCCAGCCTTCACTACTCAAATATGTGGCAAAGGCCAGGCTGGCAGGGCCTGCACCAATGGTGGCAGCTTTCCGGCCATTCGAGGTTGCGGGCAGACCAACCGGCTCCCAGCCGGAAATCTGCGCATGTTTGATCACCGAATGTTCTATGGCGCCAATGGATACTGCACCTACACCCTGGCGCTCGCGCGCACAGGCACCCTCACAGAGTCTCTCCTGGGGACACAACTGGCCACAAAACTCGGGTAACGGGTTGGTACTATGTATGAGTGATGCCGCGGCCTTTATATCGCCCTGCCTGGCGAGGGCCAGCCATTCCGGAATTCGATTTTGTAAAGGACAGCCCTGGCGACAGGCAGGCTCACCACAATCAATGCATCTTGAAGCCTGCTGCTGTATTTCAGTCAGCGAGAGAAATTCATTTTCACCGGTCTTTTTGGCTTCAGGCAACACTTCAATATTGCCTTTACGCAGCAGGTGACTGGCATCCAGACGAAGCTTGGGACGAAACAGGTTACGCACATCCTTTATCTCCAGGGCATCGGTAGGACAGGAAACAACACATCGTGCACAGCCCATACAGTCCTCAATTCGTTTAATGTAGCCATGCTGCTTGCCTTCATGCATCACCGGTATGCCCATATCGCATGCCTGCTCACAGCGTGCGCAATCGATGCAACGGTCTGTGTCCATACGAATGTCATAAAAACCAGCGTGGTTAAGAACACCAAAAGTTGCTCCAAAAGGACAAAGCGAACGACAGTAAAAACGATTACCTGTAATAGGTATGATGTAAAAGGAGCCAAAGTATGTGAGCGCTACAAGCAAGCCAAAAAAGCCCACAAAACTGGTAGTCCAGCCGGTGGGTGGAAATTGGGTTACTACCAGTACACCCATATACCAGATAAAGAACAGCCACTTGATATGCCTTAATCGGTTAGCCCAGTCCCCGCGGATTGTCTTGTGACGAAACGGAAAACCCACAGTTTCACGAATACCGACACAGGGGCATCCGAAACCGCAGATGATGCGCCGGCCAAATAAAAACACCAGCCCAAGCACCAGAATAAATGTCATGGTGCCCGGTGTATGCAGTGATGGAAATACCGGGCGGGCCCAAAGATAGCCAACGTAATGTTCGTAAAAAGGCCAAAGCCATGGAATTAACCACCACAGGATCGTAACGACACTGACTAATATAATCAGGCGTTTTCGGGTATAGGCATTTTGCTCTGACACAATACGCCAGACACCGAAACCGAGAATGATCGCGTATTCGGTGTAACGGTTTAACCAGATAGGACTCTCCCACAGGAAGAACCACGTTTCATTCAACCAGCCGACAAACGCGATAGTAAATCCAACCATGGCAAAATAGCCTACCCACCGTGGATAACGACCTGCCAGCGTATCCTGCTGACTGGCCGAACAGGAGGGTGCTGTTCGTATTAGTGGCGCATCTCCAGGTACAAAGCGTTCGATGGTCATTTTATCCGCCCATCCTGAGCCGGGTGCATGACATGCGCATAACCGGGTCTGGTTGGTGGCTAATGAGTATTTTCATGTTTACGACTTCACACTGTCACCATCGCCGGTTGAT
>JAPHTU010000342.1 GCA_026196145.1 Gammaproteobacteria bacterium | reverse complement strand
TGAAGCGTCGTGAATTTCTGAAAGGTGCTGGCGTTAGTGCATTAGTCGGTGGCAGTCTGGCCGGCTGTGACAGCACCGAGCAAGCCAGTACGTCAACATCCACACCCGGTACGCCGGCACCTGTCGTTCAGCAGGAAACCATCGAATGGAAGATGGTGACGACCTGGCCCAAAAATTTCCCTGGTCTGGGTACCGGAGCTAATTTTCTTGCCGAGCTTATCGGTCAGATGAGTGGCGGTCGACTCAAGGTAAAGGTGTATGGTGCCAAGGAGCTGGTCCCGGCATTTGAAATTTTTGATGCGGTATCTTCCGGCACGGCCGAGATGGGTCATGGCGCGGCCTATTACTGGAAAGGAAAATCGGAAGCGGCGCAATTTTTCGCTGCCGTACCGTTCGGCCTGACGGCCCAGGAAATGAGCGCCTGGCTTTACCATGGCGGTGGCATGGAGTTATGGAAGGAGGTCTATGAGCCGTTTGGCCTGGTACCTACCGCCGCCGGTAATACCGGGGTGCAGATGGGGGGCTGGTTTAATAAAGAAATTAATTCCGTCTCTGATCTGGAAGGTCTGAAAATGCGTATCCCCGGTTTGGGCGGTGAGGTGCTGAAGCGCGCCGGCGGTACCCCGGTTTCCCTGCCCGGTGGTGAAATTTTCCCGTCATTGCAGTCGGGTGCGATTGATGCGACCGAATGGGTCGGACCCTACAACGACCTGGCCTTTGGCCTATACAAGGCGGCCAAATACTATTATTACCCTGGTTGGCACGAGCCGGGTACCACGTTGGAATGCTTCGTCAGCAAGAAGGCAATGGACTCCCTGCCGGCCGACCTGCAAAACATCGTTATCAATGCCAGTCGAGTTGCTAATCAGGATATGCTGGCCGAATATACAACGCGTAACAACCAGGCGCTACAGACGCTGGTCAATGAGCATAAGGTCGACTTGCGACGTTTCCCGGAAGAAGTGCTGCAAAAGCTCAGGCTATTGTCTGACGAGGTGGTCGCCGAAGTTGCCGATAAGGATCCAATGAGCAAGAAAGTCTATGAGTCCTATAAGCTGTTCCGGGACCAGGTGATGGCCTGGCATGAGGTTTCCGAGAAAGCCTATCTGGATGCGCGTGCAGGCTAGTAGTTGAAACAGCTTACCATTTAACCCGTGCAGGAGAGAGACGATGAATGAGAGTAATCCCTATGAAGCGCCGGATACAGATTTGCAAACGGCTGATGAAATTGGTGATCCACGTGGCGTAGAAGCGGGTCGTGGTATGTCCTGGATTAGTGAGGGCTTTGGGATGTTCAAGCAAAGCCCCCTGACCTGGATTCTTCTCGTCATCGTCATGTTTGTTATACAGATTGTGCTGGCATTTATACCGGTCATTGGACAGATTGCCGGTAATATTATCTGGCCCATTTTCACCGCCGGTATTATGGCGGGCTGCGCAGCGATGGATGAGGGCGATGAACTGACGGTAGGCCATCTGTTCGCCGGTTTCTCGGAAAAAATGGGGCCATTGCTTGGTCTTGGGGCAATGTATTTTGTGATGGTGATGGCCGTAGGTATCGTGGTCGGTGTCATGGCCGCGATGATGGGCATCGGCATGGCCGGGCTGGCGGGCACCGAAGGTGGCATCCCCGGTGGGGAGGCAACTGCCGCAGGTGGCATCGCAATCGCGGTATTGGTCGGACTGGCCTTGTTTTTGCCCGTCGTGATGGCAATCTGGTTTGCGCCGGCGTTAATGATGCTGGCAGACAAGGGTGTGTTTGAATCACTTAAGCTGAGCTTTATCGGGTGTTTGAAAAATATCATGCCGTTCCTGATCTACGGTATCGTCGCCCTCATCCTGCTGGTTATCGCGATGATCCCGGTTGGCCTGGGTCTGTTGATTATGTTTCCTGTCCTAATGGCCGCAATGTATATCCAGTACAAGGATATCTACGGGGCGTAGACGCTTCCTGAAGCCTGTATGCCAGTAAACGCTATCAAGCCGGATCAGCAACAATCGCTGATCTACTTCTGGGATCACCGCACGGTGTATATCGGTCAGCTACCTGATATCGATGAACACCGCCTGGCTTCTGCGGCATTGGTTGTGAGCCTGGAAGGTGAGTTCAGGGTTCGCAATCAGGAACTTGGACTGGATGAATCCTGTACCAGTGCGTTGATTCCGCCCGGGTTTTCCCATGAGACGCTGTATAACGGTGCCCCGGTTGCGGTCATATCACTGGAACCGGAAAGTAACGATTACGCGATTGCCACACAACTGATGCAACGTAAGTCTTCCGATTGCTATTTTGATCTGAAGAATGAAGACAAGGCCGTGAGTGACATGACCAATGTCTATCGGGCACAGCCAGATGCGGCGCACAGTTCGCACCTGGTTAATTCGATCCTGTATGTGGATGAGCCCGACTTACTGGAGCCGAAGCCGATAGACAAACGCATCCGCAAGGCAATGGAAATCATGCGGGAGGATCCTGCGCAGAGTCACTCGCTGGAGTCGCTGGCGGAAAGCGTTCACCTGTCAGCAACACGCTTCACGCATTTGTTCAAGGATGAAACCGGGGTACCTATTCGGCGTTATCGGCAGTGGTTACGCTTTCGCCAGGCAATACAGCAGATTACCTCGGGCGAAACCATGACAGTTGCAGCCATGCAGGCCGGTTTTACAGACTCGGCACACTTCTCGCGTGCCTTTCGCTCCATGTTTGGTCTGAAGCCTTCCGAGGTATTTCGCAAGTCCAATCCGGTCAGGACCTTTATCAGCTAGTCAGCGGCTTTCGGGGTTAATGTTCGTGATGACCCGTCATACCGGCAGTCAGTGTCAGGCGCATGGCCTTTTCAACGCTGATATCGACAGGCTTGACCTGCTCGCGTGGCAGGTAGACGGTGAAGCCGCCAATCATGTAACTCATGGGCAGGTAGACGCCGATGAGCTGTTCATCATTATTCTCCAGCGGCATGGTGAGTTTTTCCTGTGTAACAAAGCCAATCACCCGCATGTTATTGCCGATATCAATTTCCACCACCTGGTCCATACCTTCCTTTTCCCTGGATGAGGCAAAGAACTGCATAAGATCAAGTACGGCGTTGTAGATGGTATTGGCGATAGGTACGTGGGTGACGAAGTAATGTAGCTTGCGTACAAAAAACTGACCGACACGGTTGTTGATAAGCACGCCCACCAGCATGACGAATGCCAGGGCAACCACTGTTCCCAGGCCGGGCCAGTAGTATTCGTCCAGAATGAATTGCTTGATGGCATTGCCGAGAAATTCCTCGCTGCCGATAGCGAGCCAGTAAATCGAGTAAATGGTAATGAAGATCGGCAGTACGGTTGCCAGGCCTTTAAGCAGGATTCGCCAGAACCAGTTCATGAGTATGTCCCGTTGGTAGATTGATCGTCAGATGGACGATGGCAGCCGCACAGGCGGCAGTCTGTTACCCATAGATAGTATCAGGTAGCCAGGTGGCAAGTCCCGGCCAGAATGAGAGTGCAATCAGTGCCAGCAGCTGGATCACGATAAACGGGATAACGCCTTTATAGATTTGACCGGTTGTTATCTCAACCGGTGCGACGCCGCGCAGGTAAAACAGGGAGAAGCCGAACGGCGGTGTCAGGAACGAGGTTTGCAGGTTGATAGCAATCATGACACCCAGCCACACCGGGTCCAGTCCCATGGAAAGCAGCACCGGGCCAACGATGGGAACGATAACAAAGGTGATCTCGATGAAATCCAGGATAAAACCGAGCAGGAACATCAGTAACATGACGGCGACCATGGCACCGATAACCCCGCCGGGCAGGCTATGCAGCAAATGGTGGATAGCATCGTCGCCGCCAAAACCGCGAAATACCAGCGAGAAGATCGACGCACCAATAAAGATGACAAATACCATGCTGCATATCTGTGTCGTGCGCTGTACCACATCTCTTAACTTGTCCAGATCAAACTGGCCCTGGCTCATGGCCAACAGCATGGCACCGATAGCGCCGATTGAAGCGGCCTCGGTCGGTGTTGCATAGCCAGCCAGAATAGAACCCAGTACGGCGATAATCAGTAGCAACGGGGGTAGCAGGACCAGCAGTGCTTTTGTAAATAACGCGCCTTTGTTTATATCGCGCTCTGATGCCGGTATGGCCGGCATCGAATGTGGTTTAAACCATGCGATCAGTATCAGCCAGATAATATAGGCACTGACCAGTAACAGGCCGGGGATCAGGGCGCCCGCAAACAGGTCGCCTACCGAAATCGTATCCGGGGAGTAGTTACCCAGCGATAACTGCGCCTGCTGATAGGCGCTGGAAAGTACATCGCCCAGTAATACCAGGATAATGGATGGCGGAATGATCTGTCCGAGTGTACCTGAAGCGCAAATCGACCCTGCGGCAACCGAGGGGTCATAACCGCGTTTCAACATGGTGGGTAGAGACAACAGCCCCATGGTCACTACGGTCGCACCGACAATCCCGGTACTGGCAGCCAGCAACATGCCGACGATCATGACGGAGATACCCAGCCCACCCCTGAGGGCGCCAAACAACATGGCCATGGTGTCCAGCAGGTTTTCGGCGACGCGGGATCGTTCCAGCATGACTCCCATAAACACAAACAGCGGAACGGCGACCAGGGTCTCGTTGGTCATGATGCCGAACAGGCGGCCGGGCAGGAATCCAAAATCACTGAGTTGGAAGACGCCCGCGGCGGCACCAATCAGGGAAAAAGCGATGGCGGTACCTGCCAGTGAAAAGGCTACCGGGAAGCCGGCCATTAGCACCAGGCAGACCGTGACGAACATGATCAGGGCGATCCACTCGTTCATAAGATCTCCCCGGAATCCGGTATGGGCTCCAGTCCACGTATGCGGGCGGCATTGTGAATTGCCATGGAAACGCCCTGCAGCAACAGCAGCAGGGCGGTCAATGGAATGACAGACTTCAGGATAAACACGCCCGGGACACCGCCGGTCTCTCTTGAACCCTCCAGTAGTCGTATAGATGACTCCACATAGGAGTAGCTGGACCAGAGGATTAGCAGGCAGGTGGGAATGAGCAGTAACAGCACGCCCAGCAGGTCGACCCAGCAGCGTCGATAGGGAGACAGCTTGCGGTACACGATATCGACACGCACGTGTCCGCCCACCTTGAGTGTCCACGCGGCACCCAGCATAAAGACCATGGCATGTGTCCAGACGTATAACTCCTGTATCCAGATACGACCGAACTCGAACAGGTCGCGCATAACGACGACAAGGAAAGCGATGATCACCGTCAGCAAGGTTAGCCAGCTGATAGTACGCCCAACCCAGTCGATCAGGGCATCAATGCTTTCGGCGATTTTTATCAGTAGATTCATAGCAGCGGCGCGGATTATAGAGGATTTATTCTCTGATATGCTTGGGACTGAGCAATTTTCGACTGGTGGAGAGCTATGCGCGCAATTGTTGCAAACCCGGGGAAATCACTGCAGGAGGCCGATGCCTTCGAGGTGGTTGAACAGGACGAGCCCGTAGCCGGCGGGCATGACTTGCTGGTCAGGATCGAGGCCGTATCGGTCAACCCGATAGATACCAAGCTCAGGCAATCGCTAGCCGGGCAGGCAAAGGTACTGGGCTGGGATGCCGCAGGGGTGGTTGAGACAGTGGGCGAGCTGGTCACGCTTTTTCAGCCGGGAGACCAGGTGTATTACGCCGGTGATGTGAAACGCCCGGGCAGTAACGCCGAGTATCAACTGGTGGACGAGAGAATTACCGGTCCCTGTCCCACTGGTGTTAGCGTCAGCGAGGCGGCGGCCATGCCGCTGACTAGCATCACCGCCTGGGAGTCGTTGTTTGACCGAATGAAGATTGATCCGCAAAGGGATGCGGGTAAACGGCTGCTGATTATTGGCGCCGCCGGTGGTGTGGGCTCTATAGCAATCCAGCTGGCCAAGGCAGTGGCTGGTCTGGAGGTGATCGCCACCGCCTCACGCCCGGAAACCAGTGACTGGTGCCGTTCGTTGGGGGCGGATGCGGTCATCAATCACAGGGAGCCGTTGGCCCAGCAGTTCCAGCAGCAGTCCATTGATGCGCCTGACTATATCCTGTGCCTGAATGACACCGACGTCTATTTCCCGGTAATGGCGGAATTGATCGCCCCGCAGGGAACGATCTGTGCGCTGGTCAGTAGCGCCGCGCCACAGGATTTGAACTTATTGAAGGCAAAGAGTGTCGGATTCGTCTGGGAGTTCATGTTTACCCGTTCCAGTTTTAATACACACGATTTGCAACGGCAGCATGAAATACTCGTACAGATCGCAGAATTGCTGCAGAACGGCAAGATAAGGTCTACGCTGAATCAAGACCTGGGGCCGATGAGCCCCCAGCAATTGGTACGTGCCCATCAGATGCTGGAGTCGGGTGCGACCATCGGCAAGATTGCGTTGGGCGGGTTTGAATAATAATTTAAATAAATATTGATGGAGAAGAGGATGAAAAAGGTACTGTTTGTGGTGTTGTTGAGTTGTCAGATTGTCGCGCAGGCGAGTGACGGGATGGTGAGCGTGCAAAGTCAGCATGACGTCAAGACGACGACGGATAAACTGGAGGCGGCGGTTACGGCCAAGGGGATGAAGGTTTTTAATCGCATTGATCATGCAGCGGGTGCCAGCAGTGTCGGTGCCTCATTGCGGCCAACACAGCTGCTGATATTCGGTAACCCCAAACTGGGTTCGGCCTTAATGGGTTGCGCGCAGGCCGTGGGTATCGATTTGCCGATGAAGGCGTTGATTTACGAGGATGCAAAGGGTCAGGTGTACCTCAGCTACAACGAACCGGCATATATGAAGAGCCGACACCAGATGGCAGGTTGTGATAAGCCGATTGCCAAGGCCACCAAGGCACTGGCAAATTTTGCCAAGGTAGCTACACAATAAAGTTGGCTTAGCGTTGGGTCCTCGTGGCCCGATGTGAAAAAGGCAGGTTAAGCGCCTGACATGGCGCTGCCTAGTTGTACTACCAGCGATGTAGTACCCATTGTGGTGCAGTGAGGCCCCTGCCGCTGTTGTCAAAAAACTGACCTTCCATATAGCCATCGCCGTCGGCATCAATCAGGTAGTAGGGTTGGCCCCGCTCGGGGATGATCTTGACAGCATATAAATGCCCGTTGAGGCGATATTCACGGATGATTTTATTATCGCGTTGAATAATAGTGATCTGTGGCTCGCCCAGCGGTATCGCTTCACCGCTATGTAACTGGTTCGGTGGTGCGGGTGGTTCAGGCACAGGTTGAAGATTGGCGGGGCGCTGAGCAAGCGCGCTGCCACTTGCGAGCAGGCCGAGAAGAACGAGTAGTTTGAAGTTGATTGGCATGTTGTTATTCCTGATTAAGTTACAGATGCAGCATTTTCTCTGTTTCCTCGGCAGATGGCTCGAATCCACGATGCTCGTAATGCTTAAAGATAGCATCTACCACACCCTTCGGGTCATCTATGACCTGAAACAAGTTCAGGTCCCCTCGGGTAATTGTACCTCGTTTGACCAGCGTTTCCGTAAACCATTCAATTAATCCTTCCCAGAAGTCCGAGCCCACCAGCACGATGGGGATGCGGCGGGTTTTGCCGGTCTGAATCAGTGTGAGGATTTCTGCCAGCTCATCCAGCGTGCCAAAGCCCCCCGGTAATACGACATAGGCCGATGCGTACTTTACGAACATGACCTTACGCGAAAAAAAGTGACGAAAGTTCAGGGCGATATTCTGGTAGGGGTTGGCAACCTGCTCATGCTGCAGGGTGATATTCAGGCCGATACTGGGTGACTTACCCGCATGCGCCCCCTTGTTGACGGCCTCCATGATGCCGGGGCCGCCACCACTGACCACAGAGAAACCCGCATCAGATAATGCCCGGGCAATAGACTCGGCCAGTGCATAATACTCGTCGTCGGGCGAGGTACGCGCCGAGCCAAAAATGCTCACGGAAGGTGCAATGCTGGAAAGCTTTTCAAAGCCTTCGACGAATTCCGCCATGATCTGAAAGACCTTCCAGGATTGACGGGTCAGGACACGTTCATCAACTGGCCGGGTCCGCAGGTTTTTGATGCTATCTATCTCGTTCATGCCGTTCTCATGATTCGGTTACAATGCGCGATCGTTGTCATCATACACTGACTATTATTATATGACTGATACAAATAAAAAACGTCTACTGCTGGTTGATGGCTCTTCCTACCTGTTTCGTGCCTACCATGCATTGCCGCCATTAACGAGTTCAAGGGGTGAAGCGACGGGCGCCATTCGTGGTGTCGTCAACATGTTGCAGAAGACTTTGCAGGAATGGCAGCCGGACTATGTGGGCATCGTATTTGACGCCAAGGGCAAGACCTTTCGCAATGATCTGTATCCCGAGTACAAGGCTAACCGCCCGCCAATGCCGGATGACCTGCGCACGCAGATAGAGCCGATACATGATTTTGTGCGCGCCATGGGCCTGCCGCTGTTAATGGTGCCTGATGTCGAGGCGGATGATGTGATTGGCACGCTGGCGGTGCAGGCGACAACCCATGGCCTGCAGACTGTTATCTCAACCGGTGACAAGGACATGGCGCAGCTGGTTAACCCGGACGTCAGCCTGATCAATACCATGTCCAACACCCACATGGATGAAGACGGTGTAAAACAGAAGTTTGGTGTTCGCCCGGACCAGATCATCGACTATCTGGCGCTCATCGGCGATACCTCGGATAACGTACCGGGTGTGCCCAAGGTCGGGCCAAAGACCGCGGAGAAGTGGCTGCATCAATACCAGACGCTGGATGCCGTGATGGCGGATGCAGAAAACTTCAAGGGCAAGATAGGAGAGAACCTGCGTTCATCGCTTGAGCAGTTACCCTTGTCGCGCGAGCTGGTGACTATCAAGACCGACGTGGAATTAACCGAGACGCCGGAGTCCCTGCTGCAGTCAGAGCTGGACCTGTCCACCCTGCAATCGCTGGTGGAGCGCTTTGAGTTCAGTACCGGTGTGGAGCAGTTCACGCGGGGCAATGAAACTCCCGTGGAAGAAAAGCAACCGGAGAAGAGTGAAGACCTCAATTACCAGGTAATTTTCGACAAGCATGATTTTCAGGCGTGGCTAAAGCGCTTAAAGGCAGCTGACGTATTTGCCTTTGATAGCGAGACCGACAATCTTGATTACATGCAGGCGCAACTTGTGGGCGTGTCATTTGCGGTACAGGAAAACGAGGCGGCCTATGTACCCGTCGGACATGACTATCCCGGTGCGCCTGAGCAACTGGATCGCCAGTGGGTACTGGACCAGCTCAAGCCATTGCTGGAAGACGACAGGCAGATCAAGGTCGGCCAGCATATGAAATATGATATGGATGTACTGGGTAACTATGGCATACAGTTACGTGGCGTGCGTTACGACACCATGCTTGAGTCCTATGTACTGAACTCCGTGGCTACCCGCCACGATATGGATTCGCTGGCAAAGAAATACCTGGGCGTGGATACCGTGCATTACGAAGACGTGGCGGGCAAGGGCGCAAAGCAACTGAGTTTTAACCAGGTGCCACTGGATACGGCGGCACCCTATGCGGCAGAGGATGCCGATATCACGCTGAAGTTACATCACGTGCTTACCGGTAAGCTCAGCGCAGAGAAAAAACTCAGTTCAGTGCTGAATGACATCGAGATCCCGTTGATCCCCGTGCTGTCGAAGATGGAGCGTACCGGCGTACTGGTTGACAGTGACCTGCTACACCAGCAAAGCCAGGAGCTGTCAGAGAGGATGCTGGCGCTGGAGCAGCAGTCGCATGACGAGGCAAAGCAGACTTTCAACCTCGGTTCACCGAAGCAGTTACAGAAAATCCTGTTTGAAGACCTGCAACTACCCGTGATCAAAAAGACACCCAAGGGACAGCCGTCAACGGCGGAGGATGTATTGCAGGAGCTGGCGAATGACTACGAGCTGCCACGCCTGATACTGGAATTTCGCAGCCTGAGTAAGCTGAAGTCGACCTATACCGACAAGCTGCCACTACAGATTGATAAGGATACTGGCCGCGTACATACCTCGTACCATCAGGCGGTTGCCGCAACGGGCCGCCTGTCTTCTACCTCGCCTAACCTGCAGAATATCCCGATCCGCACCGAGGAAGGGCGGCGTATTCGTCAGGCCTTTATTGCGCCCCCGGGTACGGTATTGCTGGCGGCGGACTATTCCCAGATTGAACTGC
>JAPHTU010000190.1 GCA_026196145.1 Gammaproteobacteria bacterium | reverse complement strand
GGTCAGTATCTGTGTTTTCACGCGTTGCAACTCCTCGGCAGTCACCGGCTTGTCATGCAGTCGTTTGATCTGATTACGCAATGCGCTTTCCACATCCTCGATCTTCTTGCCTTTGGCCGGTACAGCCGACATGGTAAACAGGGTTTGCAACCTGGAATGCAGGTCATAGGAAACCGAAGTTGCAGTAACCAGTTGCTGGTCCCGCAACAGATCCTTGCTCATCCTTGAACTATCACCACCATCGAGTATCCAGCCAAGTACCTCCAGCGCATAAATTTTCCAGTCATCCTGGGTTGTATTCAGTGACGGTACCTTGTAGCCCATCATGACGTAATCGATGGTTGCGGGAATTTTCAGTTTGATACGACGCTCACCCGTTTGTGGTATCTCCACGCGTGGCTTAGGGGGTGCGATTTTTTCCGGCTTGATCGGGCCGTAGTATTTTTTTGCCAGCGCCAGTACCTCTTCCGGCTGCACATCACCGACGACTACCAGTGTTGCATTATTGGGAGCGTACCACTTGCGGTACCAGGCGCGTGCATCTTCAACATCGTAGTTCTGAATATCAGACATCCAGCCTATAACTGAATGGTGATAGGGACTACTGACAAAGGCCGATGCCAGAAACTGTTCATATGCCTTTGACTGCGGCTGATCCTCGGTACGCAGCCGGCGTTCCTCTGCTACCACATCCCGCTCCTTGATAAATTCATCGGCAGGGAACAGCGCATTGCGCATACGGTCTGCCTCCAGTTTAAAGCTGGTCTCCAGACGGGATTTTTCCAGTCGCTGAAAATAGGCGGTGTAATCCTTGCTGGTAAAGGCATTTTCACTACCACCAATGGCGGAAATAATCCGTGAAAACTCGCCAGAAGGCACATCAGGTGTGCCCTTGAACATCATATGCTCCAGCATATGGGAGATACCGGTTATCCCATTGTGCTCGTAGCTGGAACCGACCTTGTACCAGATCTGCGAAACCACTACGGGCGTACGATGGTCGGGCTTTACCAGCACCTTCAAACCATTGTCCAGGTTATATTCGTGTACCTTCGCCTTGGCCTGTACCGAGAGCGGTAGCGCACTCAATACTAATACTGCAATTAGTAGTTTAAAAATCTTCATCATCATATTTAATAGGGTATATATTGTTACTGGATTTACTGTCACATATGAGCCAACAGGGGCATTTTCAACACTGATCGTTTTTGAAAATACCAGACTCATTACGCCTCTGTTAGGATACGGCCTTTCATCTGACAACCAGACCGGCGCATAGTTTACTAAATAAGACCCTTGATTAATGTTTAATTTCGGAAAAAAAGACACCGGGCCTGAGAAGGCGCCGGCCCGCTCATTCGCGGAGCGACTCAGGGCAGGTCTCGGTAAAACCCGCCAGGCCCTGTTTGGTGATATTCGCAACCTGCTTGGCAGTGGTGGTTCACTCGCGGAAGTCATGGATGAACTCGAGACCCACCTGATCACAACCGATGCCGGTATCGAGGCAACCATGGAGATCATGCAGGAATTGCAAAAGAACTGCCGCGATGAATCACAATTATTCGAGCAACTGCGCCAAATCCTGACTGATCGCCTGGCGCCACATCAAAAACCGCTCGACATTGACAGCCTGCCAAGCCCGACAGTCATCCTGGTTATTGGCGTCAATGGCGCCGGCAAGACAACCACCATAGGCAAGCTAGCACATCGCTATCAAAACGAAGGGCATAAGGTCATGCTTGCGGCGGGCGATACCTTCCGTGCAGCCGCTGTTGAACAGCTGCAAACGTGGGGTGATCGCAATAATGTGCCGGTCATCGCCCAATCCAGCGGCGCGGACTCTGCTTCCGTTATCTATGATGCGCTGGAGGCCGCCCGGGCACGTGGTATTGATGTACTGATAGCCGATACCGCTGGCCGACTACACAACCAGTCGCATTTGATGAATGAGCTTGCAAAGATCAAGCGGGTCCTGGGCAAGCTGGACAGCAAGTCGCCACATGAAACTTTGCTGGTGCTCGATGCTGGCACCGGGCAAAACGCGGTATCACAGACTTCACAATTCCACGATGCCATCGGCATTACCGGCCTGGCTTTAACCAAACTGGATGGCACCGCCAAGGGTGGCGTGCTATTCGCACTCGCCAGGCAATTTGACCTGCCGGTGCGTTTTATAGGCGTCGGTGAGCAACTTGATGACCTGAGGGACTTTAACGCCTCTGAATTTGTGTCAGCATTACTGGATATTCAGCACAACACCGACTAGAGCCCGAGTATTTCACCAGGCGGCGCAATATAATTGCATCGTCATGAAATGATTTGATAATGAAGCAACCATCAGAAAACAGACTATTTGCTAACAAGCCTATCCCGGTTCTGGCGAGATACCCGGGCTAACCACATGTTGTTATTCCAGAATGTATCCAAACGTTATACCAGCGGGCATGAGGCACTGCGCAACGTCAGCCTGGAAATTTCCGGCGGTGAGCTAATATTTCTCACCGGCCACTCCGGGGCGGGCAAGAGCACCCTGCTAAAGCTTATCCCGATACTCGAGAAACCGACATCCGGCAGCATCATCATGGATGGCGCCAACATCGTACGCATGAAAAAGCACTATATTCCCCTGCTGCGACGAAACATCGGTATGGTTTTTCAGGATCACCACCTGCTGTTTGACCGCTCCGTGCTGAGCAACGTCATGTTACCTCTCGAGGTATCCGGCATGGACCGTCGTGAATGCCGAAAAAGGGCACAGGCGGCGCTTGATAAGGTGGGTTTGTTAAACAAGCAGGACAGGCAGCCCATTACATTATCAACCGGTGAACAACAACGTGTTGGAATCGCCAGGGCCGTGGTCAATCGCCCCCCTATCCTGCTGGCCGACGAACCCACGGGTAACCTCGATCCCAAGCTATCAAAAGAAATCATGAATCTGCTGGCCGAGTTTAATGCGGTTGGCGTTACTACAATAATTGCAACGCATGACATCCAGCTAGCCAAACAAATGCGACGACGCATGGTCGTGTTGCATCAGGGCAAGCTGCTGGAGGCGGGCGTACCTGCGAACAAGACATGAATACGCGCAAACAACGGGCTGCCACGTCACATGTAACGCGCATTGTACAGATACGCTCCTGGTCTGCTCATCATGCCGGCTGTCTGCAGGAAAGCCTGCTGCGACTTTTTCGTACACCATTGTCGAGCATCCTGACGATGATGGTGCTGGCAATAGCACTCGCATTGCCCGGTGGACTCTATGTGCTGTCACAAAACCTGCTCAGCCTGAGCAAACACTGGGATACAGATACACAGATCACTCTCTACCTGAATCAGGATATCGAAGACCAAAAGGCCGAATTACTCTCGGAACAAATGGCAAAAGACCCGCGCTTTATGCAGGTAAAGTACCTTAGCCGTGAACGTGCACTGGACGAATTTCGTCAGATGACAGAGTTTCAGGATGCACTTGAGCATATTGCAGAAAACCCGTTACCCGCTGTCATTATCATTACCCCGTCCCCCGGCCTTTCGACGCAGGATCTGGCCGACATCCGTACTGAATTGCTGGAAAAATCCCAGATTGAACTGGCACAACTGGACCTGGAATGGATAAAGCGACTGCGGGGGATTATTGAAATCATTCAGCATGCTGTCATCATCATCGCCGCCATACTGGCGATCGCCGTAATACTTGTAGTCGGTAACACCATCCGGCTCGAAATAGAAAACCGCCGGGATGAGATCGTCATCACCAAACTGTTTGGCGCGACCCACGCCTATATTCGCCGGCCTTTTTTATACGACGGGATGTGGTTTGGACTAATGGGCGGCATGTTGGCGTGCCTGCTTGTTGTCGCGGCATTATGGTTACTGCGCGAACCGGTGGTTCGATTGATTGCTCTGTACGACAGCAGCTTTTCACTAATTTATCCTGATATTGTCTTCATAGCCGGCATTATGCTGTGTGGCGGCCTGTTGGGTTATCTGGGTGCCTGGTCAGCCGTTAGCCAGCATTTGTACAAAATTGAGCCAGAATAACCCTTGAATTCCCCCCCCTTGCCCCAATGTCGCCCGGAATGGGCGAAATATTGAGGTTTTCAGGGAACCATTCCCTGAATTAGCACTCCAAGGATGTGAGTGCTAAAATTACAGTGTAACCACCGGTAATATGGGGTTAGGGAGACTTTAAATGACGACAACCGCTTTAGTAGCGAAACCGACGAATACCAAGCTGACTATGCCTTCGATGGCGGGCAGCCTGGATCAGTATATCCACAGTGCCTACAACATCCCTGTGCTAACTGCCGAGCAAGAACACGAGCTGGCCGTGAAGTTCCATAACGAGAACGATCTGGATGCAGCGCGTGAACTGGTGATGGCCCACCTGCGCTTTGTTGTGCACATTGCCCGCGGTTATAACGGCTATGGCCTGGCATTAAATGACCTGATTCAGGAAGGCAATGTAGGCCTGATGAAGGCCGTCAAACGCTTTGACCCAATGGTTGGCGTGCGCCTGGTATCGTTCGCGGTTCACTGGATTCGCGCGGAAATTCATGAATTTGTGCTGAAGAACTGGCGCATCGTCAAGGTGGCGACGACCAAGTCACAGCGTAAACTCTTCTTTAACCTGCGCAGCAAGAAAAAGCGCATGGGCTGGATGAACCAACAGGAAGTTGAAAACATTGCCAGCGAACTGGGTGTAAAACCGGAGGTGGTGCTGGAAATGGAAAAGCGTCTCAGCGCGCATGATTCGACCTTTGACGCGCCTGTTGATGATAATGATGATGACGCCTGGAAGTCACCAGCAGCCTACCTGCAGGACCACGATGCTGTCGATCCCGCCAAGGCACTGGAGTCTGCCGACTGGGAGACCCGCCAAACCGCCAATCTGGCGAATGCACTGGCATCACTCGACGAGCGCAGTCAGGATATCCTGAGGCGCCGCTGGTTAGGTGACGATAAGGCGACCCTGCACGAACTGGCCGATGAGTACCAGGTATCTGCCGAACGTATCCGGCAAATCGAGGCCGCTGCCATGAAAAAAATGAAGGCCAGCCTTACGGGCTGATTGCCATTGCATTCATATCAATAAAACCGGCTCCGGCCGGTTTTATTTTTTATACGTCAGGGAACCTGTATCCACATAGATTGTCCCCGACCAAGCCCGACTGCTTGAATTTTATTCGGCCAGCCCCATGTACCTCTCCATGAATAATTTCAGTAACCAATTTACAGGAGAGCAACACCATGAGCATGATTTCATATAACCCTTATCGTTCATCACTGCGCGGCGCCGATCTGAACCGACTGTTCAACGGTCTGTTCCCACGAATGGAAGAAGAGGAAACGGCAGCCGGATATGACTGGTCTCCGGCGGTTGATATCAAGGAAGAGGGTAACTGTTATGCCATCCATGCCGACGTACCTGGCATCAAGCCGGAAGATATTGATATCTCTGTAGAGGATGGGGTGCTAACCATCCGTGGTGAGCGCAAGTTTGATAACGAGGAAGACAAGGACAGCTACAAGCGTATTGAGCGTGCACGTGGTACCTTCTTCCGTCGTTTCAACTTGCCTGATACGGCAGACCAGAACAAGGTAACAGCCAAATGTAAGGATGGCGTACTGAAAGTTGTCATCGAAAAGCAGGATAAGGTTCTGCCGAGAAAGATCACAATTCATAGTTAAGCGGTATTCACCTGCCGGGCACAGATACATCTGTGCCCGGCAGCCTCTACACCGGCAATGATCGAACTTTTTGGCCGGCACTTGTCTGATACACTTGATCACCCATTCCAACTGCTTTCAATCAAAATGATCCACGCCAAACATTATTATCTCGCGCTTGTTTATCTTGGCTGTTTGCTGGTGGCAGGCGTCGCGCATGCAGCATTACCTTCACAGGTTAACGGTAATGCCCTGCCAACCCTGGCGCCAATGTTGGAGAAGGTTACGCCCGCAGTCGTGAATATAGCAGCCATTGGAGAGGTACAGGTCAAGCAGCGCAATAGCCTACTTGATGATCCGATATTCAGACACTTTTTCGAGTTGCCGCAGAACACCCAGACCAAGAAGTTTCGCAGCCTCGGTTCCGGCGTCATTGTCGACAGCAAGAATGGTTATATCATTAGTAACCACCACGTCATCGCCGATGCCAAAACCATTATTGTTAACTTCAAGGATGGCAGGCAAATTGAGGCCAGGCTGATTGGCTCTGACCCGAGGACCGATGTCGCTGTTCTGCAAGTACCGGCAAAAAACCTGACCGCCGTGCCCCTGTCTAACTCCGACAGTCTGCGGGTAGGGGACTTTGCGGTCGCCATTGGCAACCCTTTTGGCCTGGGTCAAACCGTTACCTCCGGCATTGTTAGCGCGCTTGGCAGAAGCGGCCTGGGTTTAAGCGGCAAGGGCAGCGCACAAAATTTTGAAGAATTCATCCAGACAGATGCAGCCATTAATATCGGCAACTCAGGCGGCGCGCTGGTTAACCTCAACGGCGAACTAATCGGTATTAATACAGCGATTCTTTCACCCAACAAGGGCGGCAATGTAGGCATTGGTTTTGCCATCCCCATCAACATGGCAAAAACTGTCATGCAACAACTCGTCGATCACGGCGAAATCAAGCGTGGCTATTTCGGTGTGGTGGTACAAACGCTCACACCCGAACTGGCGGAGGCCCTGCATACCAACCTGAAGCATGGTGCAATCATTGCCAGCATAGAGAAGAATTCTCCGGCAGAGCAATCCGGTCTTCAGGTGCATGACATCGTTACATCCGTGAATGGCGACCCGGTTAAAAACTCTGCCGAGATGCGCAATCGCATCGGCCTGTTGAATGTCGGCGACAACGTCAGCATGGTCGTTTACCGCGGTAACAAAAAACTCATCCTGCATACCAATATAACCGGCGACATATCATCAGGAAGAATTGCTGGCAGTAACCTCGACCCGAGGCTGGCCGGCGCCATCATCACTGACATACCCGCAGACTCTCCATTTCATAATCGTGTAAAGGGTATTTTTATTTATGGTATCAAGCAGGGTTCTGCTGCAGCTTCTTCCGGTCTGGAGCCTGGCGATATCATTGTTTCAGTCAATCGTCGCTCGGTCAGCAATCTGAAAGAAGTCAGTGATATTTTCAAGTCCAAACAGAACCAGCTATTGATGAACATACAACGTGGGAATACTGCCTTCTTCCTGCTTATTCGATAGCGACTTATCGGCATTAATATCTGGAATGACTCTATTCCACTGTTGTCGCTTCTTTATCCGCCTGGCTCTTTGCCCATCTTCTCTGTAGAAAGGCGGGAAGTAAAACGATAGCAGCGTAGATAGCCAGCCCGATAACAATTAGCAGTGGCGAGAAATCATCCGAACCCTGCATGGACATGGATGAGGTAATCAGGGCGGCGATGGCTGAAGCGCTGACCCAGAAAACGATATAGCCATTATAAAACTTACCCGCCTTGAACAGGGGCGTTGCACATAAAACAAGGGTGACCAGCAACCCGACTGCCATCACCGGAAAGCCGTAGAAAAGCACAATGAGTCCGAAGAAACCATCAGTATACGAGGCATATGCCGGACTGCTCGCAAGCAACAGGAAAACGGTAGACAAGGTAACGTGTAATTGCTTCATTGCAGGATATTGGCAATGTGAGCAGACGGTAACACCGCGTGATTATCCAGTGTCATAACTAGAGATATTTCCTGTAATAAAACGGGTGGGGGCAGTAACCCGAAGGTTACCACTCCCCCTCCCTCAGCGCCGTAGAGATCCGAGGCTGACCGGCAATTATTATTAGCCCGGAGCGCTGGCCAGTGGTCTATCTCTCTACAGTGGCACCAATCTAATCATATTAATTAATAAAATACAAACACTTAGTTAGATATATTAATAATAATATTCTAATATCATTGTATCTTATTGATTATATTCATCTATTGAAACTGTTCACCTAACAGAAACAACGAGTTTTACGTCGTGATGGTATCCTCAATCGTGTCGATGACTAACTGCAGGGACTGCCCCTCGGCGGTCTTTACCATGCGGTCGATATACTCATCCCGCTGTTCGTAAAGCTGGCGGATATTTTTCAGCAATGTTTTACGGTTCAGATCCTCCTCCTGCAAAACCAGGCTATACCCCTGCTTTTCAAAAGATCCGGCATTCAGGATCTGGTCGCCCCGACTGGCCTTGCGAGAAAGAGGGATTAACAGGTTTGGCTTATGCAGGGCAAGTAATTCAAATAACATGGTGGCGCCTGCACGTGATATGACGATATCGGTAATCGCAAGCAGGTGACGCAACTGTTCATTCAGGTATTCATACTGCCGATAGCCGCCAAATGGCGCCAGTGTATTTTGCGTATGACCTGCCCCGCAGATATGCACGATATTAAAGGTTTCCAGCAAGTCCTCCAGCGACTCACGTACTGCCCGGTTAATAATTTCCGAACCCAGGCTACCACCGACCACCAGTAACAGCGGCTTGTCCTCTGTAAATTGCAGCCATTCCCGCGCCTTGTCCCCATCCCCATGTAACAGGGCTTCCCTTACCGGTATCCCCGTGTACACGGCCTTGTCTACCGGCAGGTAATTGACTGTCTCCGGAAAGCTGTAACAGATGCGACGCGCAAACGGCAGGGAAAGTTTATTGGCAAGACCCGGTGTCATATCGGATTCATGGATTACCACCGGGACACGGAATATCCACGCCGCCCAGACTACCGGCGAGGTAACAAACCCCCCCTTGCTGAATAACAGCGCTGGCCTATAACGCAACATTAAAACCAGCGATTGAATAAACCCCAGCAGCACACGCAGTACATCAACAAAGTTCTGCCAGTCAAAATATCGACGCAACTTGCCGGCAGAAATCGCGTGGTAACGGATATCCAGGGGCTCAATCAGCCAGCGCTCCATGCCTTTATAGGAACCAACATATTCAACCCGGTAACCGGCTGCGACAAGACGGGGTATCAATGCCAGGTTCGGTGTGACGTGGCCTGCCGTACCGCCACCTGTGAGAAAGATTGTTTTTGACATACTACCCGGGAAATCAGCTATTTATCGCATTATGCCTTTTACAGATAACAAAAAGAAATCGAGCGATATACATTCAGGCGAAGATGTGTGCTTTTCTGTTTGATATGGCCGTGCGAAAGCTTGTTAAACAGCGGGTAGGAAATCATCAACAGAACAGCATTAACAACCATCAGGGCGATCTCAATGCATGAAAAGCCTTCGAGCAGTAATCTCCAGTCTGTTATCATCGTCGACCCACCGGTCATATCATGCCGTGAGATACGCATATGTGCGCCCGTGGAATGCACTATTTTTCAACACGCTCATTAACACGGGGCAAGTTATACCACTGCAACAAATGGCAACTATCCGCTCTATGTTCAAACCACATAAACAACACTATTTTGCCATCGCCACGATCACCATCTTCATTGCACTCGGTTTTCAGTGGCGGCCTGATCCAGCCAGTAACTTTAGCATTGCAGCGCAAGCACCCGTTGGTGACGCCCCCGTTTATCACGAACAATTTATCAGCTTCAGTGAAACAACGGCCGTGCACGCACCCACCCTGACCGAGCGGGATGACGGCAAGCTCATCGCCGCCTGGTACGCCGGCACTCGTGAGGGCGCGAAAGATGTCGAAATAGCCAGCACGGTAATTGACTCTTCCACCCATACCCTTAGCCCGCCACGTGCTGTGGCTACGCGTTTACAGACCGAAAAAGATAGCTGGCGATATATTCGTAAACTGGGTAACCCGGTCATCCATCAGCTGGCCGATGGCAGACTCATGCTGGTTTATGTCAGCGTCTCATTTGGCGGCTGGGCCGCCAGTAACCTGAATATCCGTTTTTCCGCAGACGGTGGGCTGAGCTGGGGGACAAGCAAGCGCCTGGTCACTTCACCATTCCTCAATATCAGTACGCTGGTCAAGGGAGCACCTGTCAACCTGGCCAACGGTGACGTCGGCATCCCCGTCTACCATGAGTTTATGGGCAAGTTCAGTGAATTACTGATTCTTGACCAACACGGCAAGGTAAAAAACAAACACCGCATCAGCTGGGGTCGCGATGCCATCCAGCCTGTTATTGTGCCTGTCACACCCACCAGGGCGATTACCATGCTGCGTGACAGTGGTGAAAAAGACAAACGCGTTGGCTTTAGCCAGTCCGATGATAATGGTCTGCACTGGTCCCCGCCCGAGCCGCTTGAATTACCGAATCCCAATGCCGCGGTCGCTGCCACCAATACCTCTGGCAGTGAAGTCATCATGGTATTCAATAACCACGAAGACGAACGCAACGACCTGACACTCGCCATCTCCAAAGATCAGGGAAACAGTTGGCGAATAATTCATGAATTCGAGCGCGAGGCGTTACAGGCCGGCAAAAAAACCGAATTCTCTTACCCCTATATGATTCGGGATCGTTCGGGCGAGTTTCACCTGCTATATACCTGGCATAAAAAACGTATCAAGTATATTCACTTTAACCAGGCATGGCTGGAGCAAATCCAGTGAGTTATCTTCATGACTACATGGGTCTGCTGGGCTGCCTGCTGTTTCTGATCGCAGTCCCGCTAACCGCACTCAAACAACCCTGCTTCAAACGCAAGACCGTTACCATCGCGATTTTTTTAATGATGGGTCTGGCGGTAGTTCCAATTAATGAATTGTCCGTACTTGCCTATATCCGGGCAGTGCTTGCCGACCTGAGTATTACCAGCATGATATTACTATGCGCCATGATTGCATCAGCCTATACCGGTCAGCGGTTTATCAAGACCAGTAGTCGTCACCAGCTTGAGAACAGTGTGCTCATCGCTGCCCTCATCCTGTACCCACTGGGGCTGGGCCTTACACCCTATGATACCTATGCCGCAGGCTATGGCAGTCTGACCATGCTAGGCATGCTAGTCCTGGTCGCAGGATATCTGTTATGGAGGGAGGCCTATTTTGTTCTGACCCTGCTACTGATTGCTATCTGCGCCTATCTGGCAGGCATGCTGCAATCCAGCAATCTGTGGGATTACATGATTGATCCCTGGCTAGTCATACTGGTTATTACGACAAAAATCAGGTTACGCGTAAAACAGGCAACCGGTCGAACAACAATTCAGTGACCTGATTGCGGTTATTTATCCTCTTCGCGCCAGTACCCGCATTGCCAGCATTGCGCAAACTGCCCTTCAATAGTTTCCCCGCATTCAGGACAAGCCCATTGCGGCGCCATATCATTTTCATTACGGGTCGCCTGCTGCACGATGGCCTCGGCCCTTGCGAAGACGGCTTCCTCAACCCAGAGCTCAGGTGTTACATCAACCGGCGGCAATTCCCCCACCCCGCCTGACACATACTGGTTTCGATATTCAGTCGGTATTCCGGATTGGCTTAATAATGTCTCAATATACCCGAGAAAAATCGTATCAAAACTGCTGTATAAAAGCTTTTTCCCTGATTGTGCCATACGGATTTATCTCTAATGCTGGACGCCTTTCTGGTGTTTAACGACAGCTCCTGTTCATTCAGGATATAGTACTGCGGCGACAGTCAAGCCGGATCAGCCTGCGGATTACGATGCAATTCATTCGCGTGCCAGCGTCCGGTATCCATCCAGTCGATGACATTATCTCCGAGCATCGACCTTGATATATAGTACCCCTGCACATTATCGCAACCCATCGCCTTTAGCTGCTCATAGGTTTCCTTATCCTCAACACCTTCAGCGACCACCAGTATTTCAAGGTTGTGGGCAAAATCTATTACCGTTTGCACAATCGAACGGTCTTTCTTGTCGGCGTTAATCGACTTTACGAATGACCTGTCGATCTTTAACTCATGTACTGGCAGTCTGCGTAAATACTGCATCGATGAATAACCCGTTCCAAAATCATCAATCGATATTCGTATACCGAGTTCGTTAAGTTCATGCAGAACATGCTCCGCACGCTCCGGGTCACTCAGCATTACGCCTTCTGTTATCTCCAGTTTCAGCCGCCTGCCCGGCAAGTCCCATGCAGACAATCCGCCCCGAATCATGTTTACCAGGTCCGGATTATGAAAACTGGTGGTTGAAAGGTTAATACCAACCTGCAGTTCACTGCATTGCTCACCCCATTCATCGCATTGTTTTAGTACCGAGGCCAACATCCAGTCAGTGAGTGGATGAATAAGACCGGTTTGCTCGGCAATGTCTATCAACTGCTGTGTTGTTACGCCCTGATCTATGATGGTTTTTGCTCGAGTTAATGCCTCAAACCCGACAATCAGACCGCTGCCGGTATTTACCTGAGGCTGATACTCGACACGAAGCTCATCATTTTCCAGGGCGTGGCGTAACATATCGACTATCTTTATTCTGAATCGGCTGTCCGGATCGCGCTCACGAGAATACATGGCAATAATGGAATGATCATGCTTGGCCTGATGCAATGCGATACTGGCCCTGCTGATTAGTGAATCAGCCAGATCTCCATGATCCGGATATACCGCGATACCAATACTGGCGCTTACCCGCAAACTACGGCTCTCAATATGAAAAACCCGGCTGAACAGCTTGTGCATATTAATTGCCACATGACGGGCCTGTGCGGTATCAGCATCAGCAAAAATAATAGAAAATTCATCCCCCGCGAGACGGGCGATGAACTCTGCCCGCGGGTAATTCTGCTTTAGTGTATCGGCAAACTGGCAGAGCACCATGTCCCCCACCTTGTAACCATAGGTATCGTTGATTTCCTTGAAGCGATCCAGACCAATGATGATAATCGCAAAAGACTTATTGCCTGCCCCGGATCCTTTCAATAATTCCATGGCCTTTTTTCTGAACATGACACGGTTAGGCAGTTCAGTCAGGCTGTCGTGGTGCGCCATAAATTCCAGCTCACTTTCCCGTAACCTGACCTGCTCGCGCATGGTACGAAAGGCAAAATCAAGATCAGCCATCTCGGTTACATCGCTGGCGTTAATATCAGTATCGGGAAAATCTCCTCTTGCCTCGGCATGCAGCGCCTGCACCATCTGCTTAACAGGCCGTAAAATCCGCTTACGCAGGTAAGTAAATCCAAAGATAACCAGCAGCGAAACCAGGGCAGCAACAACCCACAGGTTGCGACTGATACGCTGTGCATTCCTGTCCAGGCGGGCTACAGAATCCTGATAGAGCTTTTTGGCCTGTTGATCAAGTTCATTCAGGCTGCCTTGTATTGCTACCAATGCCGGACGTATATCCTGCTGCAAAACCGGTATATCTGTACGCCAGTCGGGAGAGGACTGGATTTTCTTGACCTGCGCATAACCAACAATCCATGTATTCGCCGCCTGCAACATCGTCTTGTAGGAATCAGACACATGGAAGCCGATCTCTTCATGCTCGGTTAAAGCCTCGACTTCCTGCAGTTTATCCATAACTGCCTGGTGTAATAGCTCTGTATTACTCGAATACACCTGCATACCCCCTTCAGGTGTGCCAAAGGTCCCGGTACGAAAAGCCATAAAAACGCGAAATTCGGAAATCATACTGATCCAGAGCATTTTAAGGTCTCTGAATAGAGACAATTCACGGTTATATTCAGCAGACCCCAGCTCTTCCAGCATGACGCCAACAGCACCGGTAAATTGCGCATTGGCCGGATTCATAATATTGACGATCGTTGGCATGGCAGGAAATAAAATCTCTCTATCCAGGCGAATCCGCATCAGCCTTTCGGTATCCTGGCCAAGCCGTGTCACCTTGAAATGCAGTTCCTCATAAAGCGGAACAAAATTCGTATCCTTTAACGCCCCCATGCCTTCCAGTTTCAAGCGAATAAGTTCTTGTGCAGTGGCTTCAAGATACGCCACGGACAGGGCACGCTGCTTTTTGTCCGGCGAGATCAAATATTCGGACAGGGCAAACTCTGACTGCCATAACGATGAGCGCATGACATTGTTACTGTGCTGGATATTGCCGGCTATTTGTATTGCGGCGGAAGCTTGTCTCTTGTCCTCAAGATGATTCAGGTATACCCAGCCGATAATGGTAAAAATAGCCAGCAACAGGGCAGCCGTCACCAGCGCATAACGCGCCAGCAAGCTTTTTCTCCAATTGTGAAAATTACCTATATCCACCTGTTTATCCGGCCGGGTACTGTGGAATGCCCCACATTACCCCACCCTCCCTCGGATAGTTGGGAATAACCCTACACCAAACAAATAATTATTGCAGGTTGAAATAATACTGTGGGAACCATATTTTCGGTTATCCATCTAAGCGCTTGATTAGCGAGTAAATACGCGCAAAATACGTGTACATCAGTGAAGGAGTAAACCCATGACAGCTATTTCTGCTGCCACCACCAATACACCGACGACCGAACAACAGGCAATGGGCCGGTTACAGGCCCACGTCCAGCAACATATTGTTGGTCAGGAGAAACTGGTCAACCGTTTGCTGATAACGTTACTGGCCGACGGCCACCTGCTGGTTGAGGGCGCACCGGGACTCGCCAAGACGTTGGCTATCAAGACATTAAGTGAAGGCATAGAGGCCAATTTTCATCGCGTGCAGTTCACGCCCGATCTGCTGCCTGCGGATCTGACCGGTACTGATATCTATCGCCCGCAGGATGCCAGCTTTGTGTTTCAACGTGGACCATTATTCAACAACCTGATACTCGCCGACGAAATCAACCGCGCGCCAGCCAAGGTCCAGTCGGCATTACTGGAGGCCATGGCGGAACGACAGATCACCGTGGGCAATCAGTCATATCCGCTACCGGAGTTATTTCTGGTCATGGCGACCCAGAACCCGATTGAACAGGAAGGCACCTACCCCCTGCCCGAGGCGCAACTGGATCGCTTTCTGTTACACGTGTTTATCGATTACCCGGAGGCGAAGTACGAAAGCGAGATTCTCAAACTCGCCCGACTGGAGGCCAGGGGGCAACTGAAAAAAGAAAAACCAGCCGTACAACCACTCAGCCAGTCCGATCTGTTTAACGCCAGACAACAGGTACTGGATATCTACATGGCGGACAATATCGAGGAATATTTATTACAACTGGTGCTGGCCACCCGTGACCCCGGCCGTTATAGCGAACAACTATCTCGCTGGATTGAATATGGCGCCAGCCCCCGTGCATCCATTGCACTGGATCGCTGTGCCCGCGCCCATGCATGGCTGGCCGGCCGTGACTATGTTGGCCCTGAAGACGTACAATCCATGGCGTTCGACGTCATGCGCCATCGCCTGATCCTCAACTACGAGGCAGAAGCCGAGGGCATTACCCCTGACCGGTTTATCGCGGAACTGATTAACCAGGTGGCTGTTCCCTGAGCAATACATCATTGGACAGCAGCAACTCAAGCCCGAAATACATGAGTGACGGCCGTAACAATCCAACCCGGAATTCCCTCACCGAGCTGATTGCGTTAAACCGTGCCGCATACAGTCTGAAACTGCACGCCCGGCGTATTCGTTCCCGTCAAAGCGGTCAGTACCTGTCGCGCATCAAGGGGCGTGGCATGGAATTTGATGAATCGCGCCCCTATGAGCCGGGCGACGATGTACGCAATATCGACTGGCGGGTCACCGCACGTACCGGTACAACCCATACCAAGATGTTTCGCGAAGAAAGGGAACGCCCGGTATTTATCAGCGTCGACAGTCGGGCGCCCATGTTCTTTGCCACCCGAGGGCGTTTCAAATCGGTCATCGCCGCCGAGCTGACCAGTCTGATCGCATGGACGGCGCACCATCAGGGGGACCGCATAGGTGGCGAGATCTTTGATGAGACCGAGCATACCGAGTTCAGACCGCGCCGTGGACAACATAATGTATTGCGTATCATCAAGCAGCTCTCGAGTTTGAAAGCGGCAGCCGCTACCCCGCAGACTTCATTAGAGGCACCGTTAAGACGCCTGCAACGCATTGCCCATCCCGGCAGCCTGGTCTGTATCATCAGCGATTTTCGCGGCCTGGATGAAGCGGCCTTAACCCAACTGGTCAATATCTCGCGACATAGCGAGGTCTTGCTTCTGCATATCTTTGATCCATTGGAAGCCGAACTGCCTGACAAGGGACATTACCGCGTCAGTTTTGGTGAGCGTATCTTTAGTATCAATACCGCCAATCAGCAGTTCCGGCAACGCTATAGCGGTCACTTTCAAGAACGCATGGGCCAGCTGCAACAACTCGCTACCCATCACATCAATGTACTGCATTGTCGAACAGATGAATCGCCCATCGCAGTCTTACGTCGTCGCTTTGGCGTACAGGCTGCACCCACAAGGAAGGCAGGATGAGCCCGGAGCTACCACTAAGGGGAATCCATCTACCAGACCCCGTCGGCTGGTGGCCGCCAGCACCCGGCTGGTGGATGCTGGCCATCATTATTATTGCGACGATGGTCATTGCCATTCGCTGGTATCGAAACTATCAACGTAGGATGGCCGTATATTACTCGGCAAGACATGAACTGGAACAAGTCAAGCAGCGTTACCAGCAGTCTCATGACACGCGGCAACTCAGCCGTGAACTCTCCGTTGTGCTCAGGCGCGTGGCTATCAGCATTGCCTCGCGTGAACAGGCTGCCGGCCTGATAGGTGAATCATGGCTGACATTTCTCGATAATGTAATTGATAAACCGTTGTTTGATTCCGATATCGGTCGACAGTTACTAACTGCCCCGTATCAACCCATACAGGCCACCGATGTCGAGGCGCTACTCGGAATCTGCGAACAATGGCTGATGCTTGCCAGCAGAAAAAAGCAGGTGTCGCATGCTTGAGTTTGAATGGCCCTGGGTGTTTGCCGCATTGCCTCTGCCCCTGCTGATTCGCTGGTTCGGCAAGCCCGCGGCTGCCCAACAGGCAGCTCTCAAGGTACCCTTCATTGACGATTTCAGCGACCCGGAACATCAACAGGGCCTGAGTCATGCAGGTCATATGCTGTTACTGTTTGTTGCTACGCTGGCATGGCTGGCGCTGGTTGGCGCGGCCGCGCGGCCGATGTGGTACGGCGATCCGGTTGAATTACCGGTCAAGGGACGTGACATCATGCTGGCGGTAGACCTGTCCGGAAGCATGCAGCAGGAAGACTTCGTGCTGGACAATCAACGTGTCGATCGACTCACCGCCACCAAGGTAGTCGCGGGCGAGTTCATCAAGCAACGCGCCGGCGATCGCGTCGGCTTGATCCTGTTCGG
>JAPHTU010000088.1 GCA_026196145.1 Gammaproteobacteria bacterium | reverse complement strand
TATATCTGCTGACCAATCAGCATCTGCTGCACCAGTAACAAGGCATCCACATGGCTCAACATATGAGTGCCGGTTAAACGGACGGTAGTTGACATGCCCCACAGGGCAACAACGTTATTCATGTTCTGGCTATAGGCCGGTACCACAAAGTCCCCGCCAATAAAGGATCTGCCACCCTTGATGACAGAGACATACCTTGCCCTGGGATGGGTCTGGCGGTTTAACCAGTACAGGAAGTTGCCGTATTCTTCCGGATGCATATCCTTTAACAGGGCATCCGAACGATCAAACGAACCTGCACCAATAAACGGCGTGAACGATGACAACGGGCTACGCCGAATCTTGCTACCGACTTCGGCAAGATGTGTCCCCAGGTGCGGGGTAGATATGGTAATCAGGGTAGCGACTTTGGGTTCATCGTCCTTACGCATTACCATATAGGTACGGCCGATTATCCCTCCAGCTGAGAAGCCGGCAATATTCAGCGATTCACCCGGGTGCTGCTTGCCGATATCTTTCATATACTTTGCGAGCAGCTTTGCCTGCACCATCACCGGCGCTTCAGTCGGCATCTTCAGGGTATAAAAGGTCCTGTCCTGACCGAACTGTTTACGGTAATTGACTACCTTGTCATTTTCGATCCTCAGGTGACCACCATCCACCCAGTCCGCACGGTCAAGTATGTGGGTAACGCCGGATGCCCGCCAGCTACTACCCGGCCCCAGATAGCCTTGCAACAGAACCAGCACCTGCGCATGCGCATTGAGTGGTAACAACCACATCAGCACAACAAGAGTAAAAAAGCTGCGATATTTCATAAGTGCAATGATAGCATCTCATGTATGTCTGTTGACCCCGTTATTCGCGATGCCATCCTGCTTGCCGTTATCTGGCTGACCTACTCCGCCTTTCATTCCCTGCTGGCATCGCTAAAGGTCAAGGGCTGGGTGTGTGAACACTGGCCTGACTTTATGCCGGTCTATCGCCTGACGTTTAACTTCATCGCCATTGTATTGCTGGCGTTTCCGCTATGGGTTTTATATACCGGCCATAAAACCATGATCTGGCAGTTTGACGGCTGGTTGGCATGGCTGATGAACGGCCTTGCCATACTGACCATTATCGGCTTTATGATCTCGTTACGTTATTACGACGGACAGGAATTTCTGGGCTTGCGACAACTCAGGGACAGGGATAAAAGCATAGAAGACCAGGAAAACCTGCACCTATCACCGTTCCACCGTTATGTACGCCATCCCTGGTATAGCTTTGCACTGGTGCTGATCTGGACACGCCCCATGGACAGCCTGATGCTGGTATCGGCGGTCTTCCTGACGCTCTATTTTTTCCTCGGTTCCAGGCTGGAGGAACGAAAACTCAAAAGCTATTATGGCGATGTCTATAAAAACTATATCAACCGGGTTCCAGGCCTGATTCCCCTGCCATGGAAATACCTGAGTAAAACCGAGGCGGATGCACTGATACATGAATATCAAGCAAATCAAGGTCGCTGAAAAAATCATCAATGACTATGTTCAGGTCATCCAGATAACGGATACCAGCCTCTATGGCATGCCGGAGTCCCTGCTTCAGTACAGCAAGCAACAGATTAAACAGGCGCTGTTTACCGCACTGGCAGATCTGCATGTTGATGAAGTCGATCTGCGTGAAAGCCTGATACATGGCTATTTGCATCTGGCCCAGTTCATACCCGATGAACAGGCTGAAATCACCCACCGCGGACAGGAAGCAATTCTTTCCGGTGACATCAATCACCCTGACCTTGAACTGGGCGAACAGGCCGTCAGAATCATCAACGAGATCAAGAGCGAGATGGAAGAGTTAAAGGCGGAAGTCAACGCATACATCATCAGGAAATACGAAGAGCAACAACATGAATGACAGTACAAGATACCTATTGATTAGCGGTTCCCTGTTTGCGGCACTGGCCGTGATGCTGGGTGCCTTCGGTGCACATGGCCTGAAAAAGGTGCTCACCGAAGAGATGCTGGTCGTTTACCACACGGCCGTCGATTATCACTTTATCCATGCCCTGGGCATATTGCTGGTCGGCCTGCTACATCATCATTACCCCGAATCCCGCCTGATGCTCTGGGCTGGTATTACACTGGGCATCGGCATACTGCTTTTCAGCGGCAGCCTGTATGTGATGAGTATTACCGAAATTAAAAAACTCGGCATGGTTACACCGCTGGGCGGTCTGGCCTTTATTATCGGCTGGTTGCTGTTCGCCACGGGCGTGTATAAGGCCTGAGGTTTCCGGACAGTGAATATCTGTCTACAATGTTAACCAGGCAAGACGTATACTAAGAACGAATAACGATATCCCGACAAGGAGATAACAATGGCTGAAGCAAATTGTAATAACTGCAGATTCTTCCGGGTTGTTACCAAGGCCCCACCAATCAAGGGTGAATGCCATTTTGACCCACCGACATCTTCCTCTGTTTTTCAAAAGGGCGAGCAGATTAGCTCACGCGTTGCCGTCTGGCCACTGGTGCGCGATATCGACTTTTGCTCCAGGTTCGAAGAAGGCAAAGCGCCCAAGGCACACAAGCCAGTCGGCAAGGCAATACCTGATGCCGAGCTTGATATCGTATAGAAATCGCTTGCTTTCCAGTAAGGGTTAAGATCTATTTAATATACTATTCAATAAGTTACACATACTTTCTAAGGTCAATTAACAATCTATTGCCTTAGTCATTTCTCAGGTAAACAGCAGGTTACAGAATATCACTGCTGCAATAGCCCCTGCCGCATCCGCCATTAATCCCACCTGGATGGCATAACGGGTGCGCCGCACGCTGACGGCACCAAAATACACCGCCAGCACATACAGCGTGGTCTCGGTTGAGCCAAACAACGTGGCGGCCATTTTCACCACCAGCGCATCCTCGCCATAGGTATTGACCATATCGGCCAACACGCCAAGCGAGCCACTGCCCGTGAGCGGCCTTGTGATGGCCATCGGTAACAACTCCCTGGGAAAGCCGAACCACTCAAGTACCGGTCCGATAAAACCAAAGATGAAATCCATGGCGCCACTGGCCCGGAACATGCCGATGGCAAACAGGATGGCGACCAGGTAAGGAATAATCCGTACACCAATTTCAAAGCCCTCCTTGGCGCCTTCCACAAACACTTCATAGACAGCAACGCGCTGCCACATCCCCCAGGCGACAATGCTGGCAACCAGCAGTGGCAGAATCACGATGCCGATATGATTCACGTGGCCACACTCCTTGCTGCATACCAGCGCGCCGCAATGATGGCGACGATGGTTGAACACAGGGTGGCAAGGAAGATACTGACAAACAGGCCGCCGGCGCCCACACCCAGCAATGCGATGACAGTCACGGGCGGCAACAGTTGTACGCTAGAGGTGTTTAGCGCCAGGAACATGCACATGCTATTGGAGGCGCTCTCCCGGTGGTCATTGAGTTCCTGCAGGTGCTGCATGGCCTTGATACCCAATGGCGTAGCAGCATTACCAAGCCCCAGCATATTGGCCGCCAGGTTGAGGCTGATTGCCCCCATGGCGGGATGATCCGGCGGCACCTCGGGGAATAGCGGTTTCAATACGGGCCTGACAACCTTGACCAGCTTGCTGACCAGGCCACTTTCTTCCGCGATCTGCATCAGGCCCAGCCACAAGGCCATCAGGCCGATCAGACCGATCGCCAGCTTGGCAGCGAAGTCGGCCATATCAAACGCCGCCTGCATCATTTTTTCCAGCCTTGGCCAGACAATAGAGGGCAACGTTGCCTTAAATGAGCCGTTTTCAGCCTGGGTAATACTCAGCGCCAGTGTCTTGTCTTTATCTCCAGCAAATCGTGCCTGCCATAACGCCGGCAGGCTATCCGAATACAGGATAACCAGCTGTGACCGCTTATTGTCCGTCTTGTATTGACCACTGAGGCTGGTATCCGATCCTGTTAATACCAGTTCTATAGATTCGCCATTACGCATTTGTGACTGCGCATCACTGAGTTGTAACTGATAAACACGGTCGTTCTCATAGGTATCGGCATACAGGTCATGTAAATCACTGCCGATGGCGAAGACAATACTGATTAGTATTAAGCCACCCCAGAGATAATTCATGCTCGGGCACCTTGAATAATGCGCTTTTTACCGTCAAGCGGCACCGAGGTACACGATAGCTGTGTCACCGGTTTTTGCTCCTGCAAAACAGGCATACCGTACGTCCTGTACATAAGCTCCGTAGAGGCACCCGTTAGTTTATCCTGACATCTGATGGGGGCGCTGCCGTTGTCGAACTCAGTGAGTGTGCCAGGTCCAGATCCCATTCCGCCTTGGCAACCGTATCCTGCAGTAATTTACAGATTGAATGCAGCAGTGTCTGGTTCAGCGCAAGCTCAACACCCTCGCCCTGCTCCGGGTGCATGCATAATACCTGTACACCATCCGGACGGTCTTTCACGGTAATCTTCCCCAACAGAATCGGCACGTCTCCCAGGGGCTGTTGTACCGCCTGGTCCTTGAAATCCTGGCTAAAGTCCATCTTTTCGGCCGCTTCCTGGTGCTGGAAAGACAGCATCTCCTGCTTTGCGGCATCACTCGACTGCACGGCAATCTGCGCATCCTTGGCCAGCATACCGAGCAATACCGTCCATAATAATTTCACATAGCGACGAGTTAACCAGAACTGAAAACCCGTACCATCCATGGTATTCATACGCAGCAGGATACGGTCTTCACCGGGAACAAAACTCATCTGGATCTGGTTAATACCGCTCATGGGTCCATTGTACCCAGAAAGCACCCGGCCGTTAACTTGACGGTATTTCTGTCTTCAATAGTTGACGATCCTGAACGATTTTAAATTTAGGTCGAGCATGTCAATACAGTCTATTGATTCTTATATACCCTAAAAATATTGTTTTCAGGTAATTTAGTGCCAAACTTACCCGGGTAATCACAAGAATCACTAATAACCAACCAAGGGGATCTCAATGAAACGCTTCAGCCTGCTTCTATTATCCATACTGGGCATACTCATCATGCCGCTTGCCCAGGCCGAGTACGTCATCAAGTTTTCGCATGTCGTCTCACCACAAACCCCCAAGGGCATCGCCGCAGACTGGTTTGCCGCAGAGGTCAACAAGCGGATGGCCGGCAAGGTCCGAGTAGAGGTGTTCCCAAACTCTCAGTTGTATAACGACAACAAGGTGATGGAGTCCATGCGTCTGTCAAAAGGCAAGACCGGCCTGATGGCTGCACCTTCGCTGTCGAAATTCGTCAAATTCTCACGACAACTCCAGGCTTTCGATATTCCTTTTCTGTTTAACGATCTGGATGACGTGCACAAACTGGCCGACTCTGCGCTGGCAGACAAGATGACCGCCCCCATGGAGCGCAAGGGCATCAAGGCCATGGCCTTCTGGGACAACGGCATGAAGGTGTTCTCCATCAAGGGTGACCGCCCTCTGAAAAATATCCCTGATGACTTCAAGGGCAAGAAATTTCGCATCCAGTCCTCAAACGTGCATGAGGCGATGATCAAGACACTGGGCGGAACACCCCAGAAACTGCCATTCAAGGAAGTGTACACGGCGCTGGGACAGGGCGTGGTTGACGGCCAGGAAAACGCCTGGGCCAATGTCTACTCAAAGAAGTTCCACGAGGTCCAGGACTACATTACCGTCTCCAATCATTCCTATCTCGGTTACCTGGTTGTGGTCAGTGCTGATTTCTGGAAGGACCTGCCGGCAGATATCCGCAAGGAACTCACCGCCATTATGCAAGAGGCCACCGAGGTCAACCGCAAGGCGGCTGCCGATGCTGACAACAACAACCGCAAGTCGATCGAGGGTGCTGGTTATGCCAAGGTCGTAGAACTGACGCCGCAAGAAAGGGCCAAATGGAAACAGGCTCTGGCCGGAGTGGAAAAGAAATTTGCGGGTCAGATCGGCAAGGAGCTGTTGGCAGAGATACACGCCCTGCTGGGAAATTAAGCCTTACACACGTGGAATCGGGGATCCGGTTCCACGGTTTCCTGGCTACAGAATTCCAAACCACCCCCAGCAACAATCGTCATGTTCGATAGAATCATCACGCGCTTTGAGCAAACGGTCATTACCGTTGGCTTCGCCGTTGCCACCCTGTTGCTGTTTACCAATGTCATCCTCCGCTATGCGTTCGACACAGGCTGGGTGTGGGTGCTGGAGACGGTGCAATATCTGTTTGCCTGGGTGGTCCTGGTTGGAGCCGCGCACGGGGTCAAGGCCGGCATCCATCTGGGCATCGATATACTGACCAGGAAGTTTTCACCTGCCGTACAACGTTGGCTGGCCCTGCTCGCGCTCACTATCTGTTTGCTGTTTGCCGTCCCCGTGCTGTGGCTTTCGGTGGAATAC
>JAPHTU010000325.1 GCA_026196145.1 Gammaproteobacteria bacterium | reverse complement strand
GGATCTCGGCAACACGCAGTTCAAATACCATGTATGACAGGTAAAACAATGCGGTAAATAGCAGTGCTACCGAGTCGATGAAAAACACGGCATCCAGGCTGAAGCGTTTACTTGAAAACGGTCCGAACAGTTCAATACGGTAGGTGTTAAACCAGTCCAGCATAACGTGGGCAACAAGACCGCACCATGCTGCCAGCCATAGCAACAGCCCGGGTTTGTCGCCCGGTAACAGCCACAGGGGAATGCAGAGCAGGGCTGCAAACAGCGGCGACAGCAGCAATGAATGTGTAATGCCCTGGTGGTTACGCAGGTAAAATCGCTTGCCCAGCACCATGAAAAAAACATCCAGGTCAGGAAACACGCTACCTGCAACAAATGCGGCGCCGATCAGTGGTTGATCATGTGTGGCGGCAACCAGGAAACCCGCACCGCCAATGAATGCATGATGAACAATGTCCATGTAATGATGTTACCCGATTACCCGATTACCCGATTACCCGATTACCCGGTATTCCGGACCAGGTTTAAGGTGGTATCGGCAACGCCCAGCTTTACAGTCCTGCCCCAGTTGAATTCCAGGTAGTCGGCTTCAATGCCGTCGCCAAAAATCACGCCGCCATTGTTCATTTCGGAGCGCACCTGTAACTGTTCATTATCCTGTAGCAGGCCCGAGGTCAACGAGGTACCGGTGGCAACACTGGGAAATGCCTCGCGTACATAAAAGGCCAGCTTGTCTTCTTCCGGTACCGGTAGTTCTACCTGGTCATGGCGCTCACGGTGAATGGAGCGTGCCCAGCCGGTTGCGCCTGTGCCGGTCGCCACGATAATACCGGAGGAGGAGTGATGTTCCTGTCGTGACGGGCAGCTGATCTGGTAGCGCGCTGATTGATGCGACTGGTGACCAAGAAAGATTTCATTCAGGGCCAGCAGTTTCTGGCCATCATCCATTTGTGCCATGGCCATGGTACGTCGCTGGATATCAACATCACCGTGCAGGGCAGGTTTCAGGATATCGTCGACCTGCTCGGCAGCAAATGGCACCAGGATGCCGTCAAATAACGACTTGTCCGGATTCACGCCGATCACACGTTGTCCGTCCAGGTACTTTGCCACGTTGGCAACCAGGCCGTCCTGACCAACAGCGATCACCAGGTCTTCCGGTTCAAACAGAAACCGGTCCAGCTCGTCGCGTCGTACCCGGTTACGCCGCCACTCGGTGGGGATGATGTGCATGACATGATGCAGGGCCTGCTCAAAACGCTGGTGACGCGCCTCCAGTTCGTCAATGGACTGGCCACGTGAAGACAGGAAGAACTCGGCCTGTCCACGGGTTGCGTGATGCGCGAGCAGAGACTCGTACTCTGTCTCGCGAGTAATCACAACAACCCGTGGCGTGTTGACACCCATGACACTACTCCCTGCCCATTTGCTGCAGGGCCTGGGCACCGGCACCAAACAGATCGCCAAGATTGGTTTGCAACATATCGGGGGTGATGTTGATATGCTCGATCTTCTTCAGCTTGCCGGCAACTTCCTGCAGTGCCAGTGCCAATACCACGTTGGCAGGCAGGTTCTCGTATACGCTCATACGTTCTTTCACGCCGGCGGCTTCGGCAAGACCCACAGCCTCGACTTTCTCCGCCTTGGCAAGCCCCTCTGCACGGATGGCATCCGCCTCTGCTGCACTGAGTACACGACGATTCTGTGCCCGGGTTTCGGCATCCAGACGTTTTGCATCATTATCCGCGATCGCAAGGATACGTTGTTGCTCGGCATGCGCCTCGCTCTCCATGTGCTCGCGTGCAATGCGTGCCTTGACGCTGGTTTCACTGGCAGCCGCTTCCTCCTGTACCCGGCGAAGATCGTTTTGACCCTCCTGGGTGATGAGCTGCTCTTCACGGGTAGCCAGGTCAATACGGTTTTGCAGCTCGTTCTCGGCAATCGCACTCTCTTTCTCCACCGCCAGCGCACGACGCTGGAAGGTCGCTTCATCGGCAGCCTGCTGAATATGTTCACGGGTCGGTACCTGCAGGGCCTTTTCCAGTTCGGCAATCGGTTTTAACTCGATGACACGTAAACTGACGATGTCCAGCCCCATATCCGCAAACACCGTTTCATCTGTCAGGCCGGCGTCGATAGCCTGCTGCAAGTGTTCCGGTCCCTCGGTAACCAGGTCACGCACCAGGCTGCTGGCCAGGTACTTGATGGCATGTTTTTGCACGATACCGGTGAACAGGGTGGCCAGTTGTTCAATCGGCTCACCAAGATTCAAACCGGTCTTCAGGTCAACTGAAAAATCGACACGGTTTGCCAGTATCTCCGGATCTATAACCCGGTAAGTCAGTTCGCCCTGCACCGTCACTGTCTGGAAGTCCTGTGAACGGCTCTGGAATATAAACTGCAGTTCGCGGTCATCCGTCGGGACTTCGGCCACACTCGTACCAATCGGCATAAACCAGAATGCCAGGCCTTTACCACTGGAAACCCGATTGCCATTTCTGTATCTGATCACATGGAAGTTAGGTTCACTTCGCAAGTGACTGAATGCACCATAACGTGTGATATTGCTCATAACGCACCTCCATTTCTATCTGTTGTTAACTAACTACTTACCCGTCATGCCATTGGCATCACTTGATAATCTCAACCTTGCCGGGTTCCTTTACCCGGTAAAGTTTCGCTGGACGATGTGGTCCGTCGCGTTGTTCATTACCGGTCTCCTCAATGCATTCCAGCGCCAGTATCCACTTTCGAAAATTCCGTTTATCGATTTCCTGTTGCAGGATGGTTTCATATACCTGCTGTAACTGGGTCAGGGTGAATTCGCCGGGCATGAACTGAAAGGCCAGGGTGGAATAATCCAGCTTGGCGACCAGGCGCTCATGTGCCATGGCCAGGATCTCCTCGTGGTCGAAGGCCAGCTTCGGTAACTCGTCCATGGCAAACCAGCCAACGGCCTCGGCATCGGATGCCGCACGAATCTCGACCCGATCAGACGGTATCAGGGCGTAATAGGCGACCGTGATAACCCGTTCCCTGGGGTCTCGTTTTGGTTCACCGTAGGTATACAGCTGTTCCAGGAATACACCGCTGACACCGGTTTCTTCCTCCAGCTCCCGACGCGCTGCCTCTTCCAGGCTCTCATCCATCTGTATAAATCCACCGGGCAGCGCCCATTTACCCTTAAAGGGTTTGCCACCGCGCTTGATCAACAGCAGTTTCAGCTCGTCATCACGTAGCGTGTAGATGACAATATCAACCGTCACGGCCGGGTGTGGATATTCATATGTAAACATAAATCACCATATAAGTGTATTAAGTACACTAACACTATAGTGTCGTATATACACTAAGTCAAGCTTTTGGGAGGTATGAATTTTGTATATACTGGTCACCGACCTTTTCTGATAAAAATGGCGGCAGACCATGAAAAAACTGATGATTCTTATTATCCTGGGCGTGGGTGGTTACTACCTCGTGCAGAATGTCTTCTTCAAGGAAGATTCCCAGGCAGTGAAGACCTACAAGCAGTTTGCCAATGCCTACGTGGTCCGC
>JAPHTU010000355.1 GCA_026196145.1 Gammaproteobacteria bacterium | reverse complement strand
GAGATGACAAACAATGGTTAAAGCACAGCCTGTTTTATCTTGAGGACCAGCGTATTGAATACAAGCCGGTACATATGAAACCCATGGGGGTTGAGTCTTTTCCGCCCAAGGCCCGGACATATTGATCATGTCTCATAACTTGAAATATATTGGTTAAAGGTAAGGGGTGACAATATGAAATTCTCTATCTATCGATATGACCCTGAATCCGGGAACAAGCCATATACACAGGATTATGAGCTTACTGATGTGCCACACGGCATGATGCTGCTAGGTGCCTTGCTGGAGTTGAAAAAACAGGACGAAAGCCTGAGCTTTCGTCGTTCCTGCGGTGAAGGTGTGTGTGGATCCGATGGCATGAATGTCAATGGTAAAAACCGACTGGCCTGCCTGACGCCGGTGCATGAACTCAAGGAACCCGTTACTCTCAAACCCTTGCCGGGCCTGCCCGTTATTAAAGACCTGGTTATTGATATGGAACAGTTTTACCGGCAATACAAGGCGGTAAAGCCCTGGCTGGTCAATCAGGATCCGGAACCCGAGCATGAACGACTTCAATCGCCGGAAGACTGTGCGAAACTTGATGGGCTGTATGAATGTATTTTATGTGCCTGTTGTTCGACTGCCTGCCCGTCATTCTGGTGGAACCCGGAAAAGTTCATGGGCCCGGCAGCATTATTACAGGCCAACCGTTTTTTGCAGGACAGTCGCGACCAGTCTGCTGATGAGCGACTGGATGCGCTGGAAGACCCCTACAAACTATTTCGTTGTCATACCATCATGAACTGTGTTGATGTTTGCCCCAAGGGGCTGAATCCAACCAAGGCAATTGGGCATATCAAGCAGATGATGCTCAAGCGAAGCGTATAGCCCGCATATCCTACCTGACGGCATATAGTCACTGGCGCATTATGAAATAATAGGGCAATGAAGGAATACTTAACAAACGAACTCTTAATTGGTAAGCCTATCCCGGTTCTGACTTGGCCGCTTCGGACGTCCTGTCATCTCGCGGCATTCGTCCATCCATGGACATCTTCTAGCACACCTGAGGTTGCGACGTACAAGGATGTACAAGTGACTTGGGAGTCAGGATATAAGGGCTAGTGCGTCCTGAAGTACAAAAACTCCTGTGGCGTTCCCGTCGTGGCATGCTGGAGCTCGATACCTTGTTTCGTGGTTACCTGTTGCGGCATGGTGAGCAGATGGATGCACAACAGCTAGCGGAGTTCGAGTCTCTGCTCGAATTACAGGATCAGACCCTGTTTGATGCCTATGCGGGTAAATGTGAGCTTGAAAACCATAGTCATCAACTGTTAATGCAAAGCATGATGTCCGCGCAAGACAGTAGTACCCGATAACGTTTAGCATCTGGTAGCATAATCCACTCTTTTTTACAGGGATGATATAGATCAGGATTAATCACTCAACATGCAACCAACGAGTCAGCTTGAAGTGTATAATCACGTATCTGACACGCGGGTGATTGGCCCAGGCCAACGACTCGCGATACATCACGAATTATTTTGTTCAATCACGCACGACATCAACAGGTTCATCTTGAGTAAACAATCAGCGCATATGATCGTCCTTGGGAACGAGAAGGGCGGTACAGGCAAATCGACATTGGCCATGCATATCGTGGTCAGCTTGCTGGATCAGGGAAAATCTGTAGCGGTGATAGACCTGGACGGACGGCAGAAAACCCTTAGCCGTTATCTGGAAAACCGTCAGCAATATATTTCAAAGACCGGGGCCGGGTTGAGTTGTCCTGAATCCGCTGTCGTACCACAGTCCAGTCATCAGGATATGAAGCAGCGCCAGCAGGAAGAACAGGATAGCCTGCAGGTGGCACTGGATCAGTTTCAAAGTGATGTGGATTTTATTGTGCTGGACTGTCCGGGTAATGACACATGGCTGTCACGACTGGCGCATGCTATGGCTGATACCCTGGTCACGCCGATGAACGACAGCTTTGTCGATCTGGATTTGCTGGGCCAGGTGGATGCCAGGGATTTTCAGGTGAAGAAGCTGAGCCACTATAGTGACATGGTCTGGTCAAGCCGCCAGCTTCGCTCGGTAGGTGGCAAACCACCGATGGACTGGGTGGTGGTGCGCAATCGTGTGTTATCGGTGCATTCACACAACAAGCAACGAATGGACGCCGCGCTTACTGCGCTGCAAGATCGAATCATGTTTCGTTACATCACCGGATTGAACGATCGTGTGGTTTACAGGGAACTGTTTCCCAAGGGTCTGACCTTCCTGGATTTTAAAAAGGTGCAGGAAGCAAGCAAGACAAAAATGGCACATGTCGCCACCCGGTATGAGATACGTCAATTGGTAGAAGGCCTGAGATTGCCGCTGGATTGATGTGAAATCATTAACCCCCGGAAACAACTGGTATGCCAGATCTCTATGGATAAGAGTGCTGACATTTATTGCTTTTGTTATCTTCGTCAACATACTGGCAGGCTATACAGCGATATATTTTGACTACCCCTCGCTATGGAATGTCGATCCAGACTTTTCTGAATACGCACTTCCCGTTCCGTTCACATGGGCACTGGCACACTGGCCAAGTATGCTGATATTCGGTGTGCCTTTGTTGTCGGTATCCATTACACAAACAAGATCAATATACCGTTACCGTTTAATCAGTACCGCGGTATTTCTGCTGTGCTTGCTGGAGCTAGATGCGAAAATTCCGTTTCTCCTGTTTCCCAAGATCGACGCCATGACGGCATTTCTTTTCAGCCTGGTAATTGCTCCTCCGAATCGACAGCACAATCCTGTATTGTTACCAATCGTCCGGGTATCTTTGATAATAATCGTCTTGCTGAGCATTTATATGGCTGCTTCTGCATGGCAGCATCGCACACCTCAAATCAAGTCAGTGCAAATCATGGAAGGCCTGTTCAACCTGAAATCCATTGAAGTGAATAATGATTTTCGCCAGGAAATGAACTTCATGGTTGAACTAAAAGAGGAGTTGCCTAAAAAACAGGCCTGCGAATCCGCCCAAATAATGGCAGGGCAACTTTTACGGGAATATCCCTTCGATGATAGCTACCGTAAGACGGTATACATTACCTTCAATCCCGATCAAAGCAGTGCCGGTGTTTCCCCGTACAGCCTTGGAGAAGTAAGCCTGAATAGTGAGGATAGGGATTCAAGTGGCCAATTTCCCTGTTACATAAAGTACAAGTAATGGTCCAATTACCGATTAACTCTATTGAAATATCGCCTTATAATGCATGCATTACGTGGCTGTTAGTCCGCATGTTTCCCGATTAAATTATACTTGAGATGAACTTATTCATTCGTAGTGCACCACTGATGTTGGCCTTGTTGCTTATACCGGCCACGAGTTGGGCCGTTTCGCTGCAGGAGGCAATTGCCAGCTTTGATCGGCAGGAGTACCCCCTTGCCTATCAGCAATTACTGCCTTTGGCAGAGCAGGGTAATGGCGAGGCACAGTATTATATCGGTGGTATGTTGGTAGAGGGTATGGGCGTATCAGCTGATACCAACAAGGGTGTTTACTGGCTGGAACAGTCTGTTAAAAATCAATATGCGCTTGCAGCAAAGATGCTGGGCAGTATGTATCTGAGTGGCATGGGCGTCCCTTTTGATACTCTAAAAGGCGCTGAATACACCATTATGTTCGAGGAGATGGTACCAAAAGAAGAGGCAGATTCAGGCTGCGATTAGCATGCATGGCATCATTTACACCGGTTGTAATTATTAGCCAGGTGCCTGGTTTGCCGGCGCATAGTTCTTGGGTACCAGTATGGTGTCCATCGGTTCACGTGATTCATCGATGTCTGGATAATCGAGTGTGTAATGCAGGCCACGACTTTCTTCACGCCGTTGTGCACAGCGGATTATCAGGTCAGCACAGGTGGCGAGGTTTCTCAGTTCCAGCATGTCGCTGGTAATACGGAAATTAGAATAATATTCATCGATTTCCATGAGTAGCAATTCTGCACGTCGACGTGCACGCTCCAGCCGCTTATTGGTTCGCACGATGCCCACGTAGTCCCACATGAAACGACGCAACTCCTCCCAGTTATGGGACACCACGACCTCTTCATCAGAGTCGGTGACACGGCTTTCATCCCACCGAGGCAAGTCGGTGGTAATCGGGTTATTGTCAATGTGCTCATTGATATGCCGGGCAGCAGCGTGGCCGAATACCAGGCATTCCAGCAGTGAATTACTGGCCATACGATTGGCGCCGTGCAGGCCGGTGTATGCTACCTCGCCAATGGCATAAAGCCCACTGAGATCAGTTTGCCCATGGGCGTTGGTCATGACGCCTCCGCATGTGTAATGTGCCGCAGGTACGACAGGCACGGGCTCCCTGGTTATGTCATAGCCAAATTCCAGGCAACGCGAGTAGACGTTGGGAAAATGTTCCTTGATGAAAGATTCCGGCTTGTGGCTGATGTCCAGATACAGACACTCGGCACCCAGGCGTTTCATCTCGTGGTCAATGGCGCGTGCGACCACATCCCGGGGGGCCAATTCCCCGCGTTTATCAAATTTATCCATGAAACGCTCACCATTAGGCAGTTTAAGTAAACCGCCTTCACCGCGGACGGCCTCGGTGATCAGGAAGGATTTCGCCTCGGGGTGGTACAGGCAGGTTGGGTGAAACTGAATGAATTCCATGTTCGATACCCGGCAGCCCGCACGCCAGGCCATGGCAATACCATCGCCGGTAGAGACATCGGGATTGGAGGTATAGGAGTAGACTTTGTTGGCGCCACCCGTAGCGAGCACCACATTTCTGGCCGCGACGGTCAGTATGTGGTGATCCTCAATATTCAGCAGATAGGCACCCAGGCATCGATTATGGCGTTTACCGATTTTATTGGCTGTGATGAGGTCAATGGCGATATGGGCGGACTTGAGGGTAATATTTTCTGCGTTGCTAGCGGACTCGACCAGTGTGGTCTGGAGGGCGCGTCCGGTTGCATCTTCTGCATGAATCACGCGTCGATGGCTATGGCCGCCTTCACGGGTCAGGTGATAGCCATGGCCGTTGTCTTTCGTGAAATGCACCCCCTGATTGATCAACCATTTAATGGCTTTCGGGCCTTCTCTGACAGTTTTTTCAACAATGGACGGCTGGCAAAGGCCTGCACCGGCCTTAACCGTGTCTGAATGTGCTTATTTTGAGAATCATGAATTGATTAGTTTTTAGTTTTGATTAATCAAAACTAAAAACTAATCAATTCATGATTCTCAAAATAAGCACATTC
>JAPHTU010000340.1 GCA_026196145.1 Gammaproteobacteria bacterium | reverse complement strand
TCCAGTCGACTGGCGGCCGGTATTATGTCGGCTTTATCTCCCTGCCAAAACCCCAAACCCCCAATGAGTACAGTCTGCAGCACAATAGTGGCGAAATTCTGCTAAAAACAGACTGTTACAGTTGACTTTCTCGCAGAAAATGCCCATATTACGCGCCCTTTTAAATAGCCGAAGATTTAACCCGAATTTCAGGAGTTCCAGGTGGCCAATAGCCCTCAAGCCAAAAAACGTGCCCGTCAGGCAGATACACACAGCAAGCGTAATGCTGCCGCACGCTCAAAATTCCGCAGTGCGATCAAAAAGGTCGTATATGCCGTTCAGGCTGGCGACAAGGCGGCGGCTGAAGCTGCATATAAAGCCGCTACGCCAATTATCGACACCACTTGTAACAAGGGCCTGATCCATCAGAATAAGGCCGCTCGTCACAAGAGCCGTCTGAATAACAGCATTCGCGCCATGGCCTGATTAACGGCCATGCGTTAAAAAAACCGTGCAACGCACGGTTTTTTTATGCCTGAAATAAGTCAAAATAAATCCATGAAAATACATACCAAGGTTCATACCCTGACCACCGGCAAGGATATCGATCTGATCAAGCTTGATGATGTGGTTAGCCAGACACTGCAAGAAAGCGGCATCAGCAATGGCATGCTTATAGTTAGCTCAAGACACACTACCACAGCACTGACAATCAATGAATACGAGGAGCGATTACTCGTTGATGTACGTTCCTACTTGAACCGCCTGGTACCGAGCGATGATAAATACCTGCACAACGACATCCATCTTCGCGACTGCCCGCTGGATGAACCTGAAAATGCGCACTCACATATCATTGCTATGCTGCTATCTTCTTCGGAGGTTGTACCCATCGTTAACGGTGAGTTGCAAACGGGTAAATGGCAGTCTGTGATCCTGTTTGAGCTGGATGGACCGAGGGAGCGAACGGTTAATATTCAGATCATAGGTGAAGTCTAGGAATACACGGAGGCTGATGCGCCCCTTATTACGCCTACGAACACATAGATCAACAACTCGTAACTCACCGCTGCGTTGAATATTCAGCGACTGAGCACGTTTTTTCGTTAATACGCGCATATGTCAGGCTATCATATTCAGACTGCTATTCTGGCGGAATTTCTATCGGTGTCTCGGATGGTATCTCCATCGGTGGTGGTTGGCTCGGTATTTCCTGCGGTTGGCCAGGTGGGATGCCCGGTGGCTCATTGGGTGCGGGCCGCTCCGGCGGCGCCTGCGGTGGAATTTCCGGCGGCTGACCTGGACGCTGATTCATATTCAAAACTCGGTTCATCACTTCCTCCTACGAGAAGTATAGCGCCCATGCTTAAACGTATATAAACAATGACTAGTTTTCGGAATAATTGTCATCGGTGCTCATTGCACGACGAGTGATACAGAAAATCAGGCGGTGTATCGAGACTGGAAATATTGCCCGCGATTATGCAGAAGAGGCGATTGGCAAGGTCGTTAAGGTACTGGATAAGCCCTCAAGATAAAGGGAATATTGCACCCCCTGAAAGCTAACCCACAAGCACCAGATTATCACGGTGTATAAGCTCTAACTCATCCACGTAGCCCAGTAGCTCTTTGATCTGTGAACTGGACTGACCCTTGATCTTGTCAACTTCCTGTGAATTGTAATTTACCAGGCCACGAGCAATCTCACGCCCTTGGCTGTCAATGCACGCAACTACCGAGCCACGATGAAAACTCCCAAACACGGCCTTAACACCGACAGGTAACAAGCTCCTGCCGGATTGTTTGAGCACTTTTACGGCGCCATCATCCAGCTGTAACTTACCGGGCAGCACCATGTGACCCGCCAACCATTGCTTGCGTGCAGCCATTGGTTCGTTTACGGGATTAAACAGTGTGCCAGTCACCTCACCATCGGCAATCTGTTTTAGCGCATCGCTACCCTGCCCGCCAACGACCAGTGTTGCGGCACCCGATCTCGCAGCCAGGCGTGCGGCCTGTATCTTGGTGATCATGCCGCCACGGCCATAGGCGCCAGAACCAGCTGCCATACCTTCAAGCCTGTCATCGTCAACGCTCACGCTTTCCAGTAACTGTGCATCGGGGTTTTGTCGTGGATCGCTGTCGTACATACCGGCCTGGTCGGTAAGAAGGACCAGCAGGTCTGCCTCAATCAGGTTGGCGGCCAATGCCGCAAGGCGGTCATTGTCACCAAAGCGGATTTCCTCTACGGCCACGGTGTCGTTTTCATTAACGACCGGTACTACACCCAGGTCCAGCAGGCGATTGAGTGTACTGCGTGCGTTCAGATAGCGGTTGCGATCTGCCATATCTTCGTGGGTAAATAAAACCTGTGCGGTATGCACACCATGCCGCTGAAACCTTGATTCATAGGCCTGCACCAATCCCATCTGCCCAACGGCAGCCGCAGCCTGTAAGTCATTCAAGGCCTCGGGCCTTTGATTCCAACCCAGGCGTACCAACCCTTCTGCCACGGAGCCGGAAGAGACCAGCACAATCTGATGACCCTGCTCACGTAGATCGCAGATCTGTTCTACCCATGCAGCGATCTGATCATGGTCGAGACCCTGCCCATCACGCGTTACCAGAGAGCTGCCGACCTTGATGACCCAGCGTTTGGCCTTGCCCAGTTGTTGCCTGGTTTTCATTTCTCGTCTTCTTTTAAATTTTCGATATGCGTCATGATATCCGCCATTAACCGGCGCGTCCCTTCGCCTGATGCCGCAGAAATTCGATAAACCGGTCCCTGCCAGTCAAGGCGCTTCACAATATCATTGCATACCTCGTCCTGTTCTTCTTCCAGCAACAGGTCGGTCTTGTTCAACACCAGCCAGCGCTCTTTTTCGGCCAGCGTTTCATCGAACTGTTTCAGTTCGTTGACCAGCGTCCTGACATCCTCTACCGGGTCCTGCTGTTCATCCATCGGCAGGATATCCACCAGGTGCAGCAATATCCGGGTACGGCGTAAATGCCTCAGGAACTGGATACCCAGGCCCGCGCCTTCGGATGCACCACCGATCAAACCCGGGATGTCCGCCATCAAAAAACTACGATGCGGCTCGATATACACCACGCCAAGCTGGGGATGCAGCGTGGTGAAAGGATAATCCGCAATCCTTGGCCTTGCAGAAGATACCTGGCTGATCAGGGTCGACTTGCCGGCATTGGGCAGGCCCAGCAAGCCAACGTCGGCCAGGACATTGAGTTCCAGGTGTAGATCGCGCTCTTCACCTTCCGAGCCATTGGTTGACTGGCGCGGTGCACGATTGGTCGAGCTTTTGTAACGGGTATTACCCAAACCATGAAAACCACCTTTGGCGACCAGCAGTAACTGCTCGTTTTCTGTCAGGTCGCCAATGACCTCCTGGGTCTCTTCATCGACCACCCGGGTACCCAGCGGTACCTCGAGTATCAGGTCTTCGGCACTGGCGCCCGTGCGCACACGGCCCATGCCCTGCTCACCATTACCCGCCTTGAACTGTCGTTTGTGCCGGTAATCCGCCAGTGTCGTCAGCCCGGAATCTGCGCGCAGGTATACACTGCCACCATCGCCACCATCACCGCCATCCGGCCCGCCGAATGGAATGTACTTCTCACGACGAAAACTGACACAGCCATTCCCGCCCTTCCCGGCTGAGACATGAATTTTGACTTCGTCGATGAATTTCATGGGCTATTAAATCAATATACGTTTAGGTTTGGATAACAAACTATGCACCAGCTATTTCAATACTGCCATACCGTCAGACTGTTCTGGCAGCATGATGTACTACCAACGCCGCTTCGGCGTCCTGCCTCGCGCGACATACGACCGCCATGGATGGCGGAAGTGTCGATATTGCAGGAGCATTTATCGACCCGGCCATCCATGGGCATCGTCGCTCCTGCGCGTCCATGCGCTCGCGACATACCGGTCATCCTGACCATCGCCGCTTCGGCGTCCTGCCTCTCACGGCATACAGTCCATCCATGGACATAAAAAAACCCCGCCGGAGCGGGGTTTCAAATACTGCTTATTTTCTGAAACTAGGCCGGATAAACGCTCACTTGTTTACGCTGTTGCGGGCCCTTGTTTTCAAACACAACCTTGCCGTCCACCTTGGCGAACAGGGTGTGATCACGACCCAGGCCAACATTGGTGCCGGGGCGAAAGTGTGTACCGCGTTGGCGAACCAGGATATTGCCGGCCAGTACTGACTCGCCGCCATATCGCTTGACGCCAAGTCGTTTGGATATCGAATCGCGGCCGTTACTGGTACTACCGCCTGCTTTTTTATGTGCCATTTCTCGTTACCTCAATCAATAAAGAAAAATTAGCCGGAAATTCCGGTAATTTCAACTTCGGTGTAGTTTTGGCGGTGCCCCTGGTGCTTCATGTGGTGCTTACGACGACGGAACTTGATGATGTGGACTTTCTTGCCACGACCATTATCGACAACCTTGCCGCTCACTTTGCCACCATCAACCGTTGGTGCGCCAATCTTGCTGTTTTCGCCATCAACCAGCATCAATACCTGGTCAAATTCCACGGCATCACCAGCCTCTGCCTTCAGGCTCTCCACACGGATCTTGTCGCCTTCTGATACGCGGTACTGTTTGCCGCCTGTTTTAATTACTGCTTGCATGGTAAATCCTGTCTCGAAAAATATGGGACGCCTTCAAAGAGCCGGGCATTCTAGTGTTTGCCCCTCCATGCGTCAACGAAAATGCGCGCAATTTAGGCCAATATTTGTGATTTTTCAGCCGGATAGACACCCTGGCAGGCTGTTGAAAAATTCTCAGGTGAGTACGAGACAAGGCAAAAATATCCGAGAAATCGCAGTTTATATGCAATAAATGAGCATTTTGAGGATGTTTTTAAC
>JAPHTU010000019.1 GCA_026196145.1 Gammaproteobacteria bacterium | reverse complement strand
TCCATAATGATGCGCAGGTTATGAGGCCTCACCCCAGTTCGGTTCTTGGGATCCTGTAATACCTGCACTGACTCCTGAAAGCTTTGTCTCGCAAGGGCTTCGTTATTGCTTTTCCACTGCGCGATAGCGAGAAAGCCCTTTGCTTCCGCGCTACGGGGATGATTGTTTCCGTAATTGTTATTCAAATAGCTCACGGTAGACTCAAGCTGAGTACTGGCCTGCCGGGTTTTTCCCTGGTTAATCAGGGCATATGCCAGCGTCAGATCATGACCAAAGCGTGACTGGTATTTTTGGGTTTCCTTACCGAGTGACTTGCCGATAGACTCGTAGATATTCAGCGATTCAGCATAGCGGCTCTGCAGAGACAGTGTCTCCGCCAAAATTCTCCTGGCATCGGCAAACTCCACGGAATCTGCCGGGCTACATTGAACCTGGTATGCCCAGACAGCGTTACCGGCAATTTTTTCTGCCTCTTTAATCCTGCCCTGGTCCATCAGGACCTTTGCAAAGCGGAACACAACCGGGGCATTGATAATGCTACCTACACGGTCATATTCAATACTGTGCTTAATGGCCAGGCGGGCCTCATTTTCTGCCTCCAGTAACCGGCCCTGTGCCGCAATCACTTCCGCAAGCTTGCTCCTGATAATGGCGACCTCAGGTGCCCGTTCCTTGTATTCAAGTATATTGGCCAGGGCACGCCGGTAATATTGCTCGGCAGCCCTCAACTCACCCCTGGCCGTTGCCATGGCACCCCTGGCGTGGTTCAGCCAGTAGTCATGTATAGGGATTTTATGGGCCGGGCGTCGTTGTAACTGCTGGTCCCATGATGAGGCTGCCGCAATCGAGGATTTTGCCGCAGACAGGTCACCGCGACCCAACTGTATCAATGCCAGGTGGGAGTAACCCGGTATATAGGCGCCCCTGCGGTCGCCAGGGATAACATCCAGGTATTGTTTTTGTGCCTTCTCCGCTTTTTCCAGATTGCCGCGACGGATCTCTGAAATACTGATGCCGCGGTAGAGCTCCCAGCCATACTCGAAGTTCCAGCCACCAACCGGGTCTTTATCGGTATCGATGTAATCACCTGGCTTGTAGCGCGTCAGGTATTCCTTGAACATGCTAATCCGGCCGCTATCTTTTTCTACTCCCCTGCAGTTGGCTGCCAGATTTTCGGTGGGTGCGATTTCCGGAGAAGATAGATGTTTACTTAAGTCATCAATGGTGCGGGGAGGTGGCGTGAAGCTACTGCCGGTAAATTCAGCCGTAATCTGTTCGGCCTCCTTCAGGCTGACGGAATTACTCTGGCAACCAAAGATAAATATCAGGCTGGCAACAACACATAAACGAAAAAATCTCACTCTCAACTCCTTATTATATGTACCGGGTATCACAATGGCGGGCAAGTATATTTCAATTAGTAAAGCATGTATATTAGGTGACCATTGGATTCAGGAGTGGAGAACGCTAGAATCGATACAAATCAGTCAATAAATGATTCACAGCTTTGAGAGGAAGCTCACTGACAATTAAAATTATAATCCCCGACCATGCGATTCAGGTCTTTAGTTGCCCGGTTTTCTTTGAGCCGCATATAAATAATATAAATTTTTCAGGTCGTAACGATACCCCTTGCTGTCTGAATTAATATTCAATACCAGGGTTAAATTACAGCCGAAAAATTGCATTCCTCTGCCAGGTCTTGTTGATGAACAAAAAATACAGAATAAAAAAAATCTGGGTCGGCTTCCTCGGCGTACTCGTTTTGTCATTTACCATGATCATCACGGACCTGACAGGGTTGACAGATTACCGGGTGCTGGACAATCAATTCAGGTTATTAAGAAATATAACGCCAACCCAGGCAAATATTGATGTCGTCGTGGTAGGTATCGATGAGACCTCACTGGACCGGTATAAAGAACCACTGACACTATGGCACCCGTACTTCGCCAGGTTTTTTAATGCGATGGAGGCCGCCAACGCACGTGCGGTCGGTGTTGATATGGTGTTGCCAGACAAATCCTATGAATTTTTGACGCCGGGTTACGATCTCAAATTACTTCAGGCGATTCGCTCGATGCGCGGCAAGGTGTCGCTGGTTCTGGCGCAGACAGTGGATAATACAGGCAGCATAAGGCCCTTGTTTGCACCCATTGTTTCGTTTGCGGGAAGGGACTCTATCGGCGTCCCACTTGTAAAGCCTGAAACCGACGGCCTGGTTCGACGCATGTATTCTTCAGTGGATACCGGCAAGGTAAAACTGCCGACGCTCGCTGGTAGACTGGCCGAACAACTCGGCATGCCTTTCCAGCATGGCTGGATAGATTATGCCGTCGGCAAGCCGCTGGATTACCTTTCTTTATCAAAGGTGCTGGACTGGTATGAGCAGGGCGATACCGATCATCTGAATCAGGCCTTTTCCGGCAAAGTTGTGTTGCTGGGCGCCATTTTACCCTTTGATGACAGGCATCGCTTACCTGTCTCGCTCGCAGCATGGGAACCGGATAACCTCAATTTACCCGGCGTGCTGATACATGCGCAATCACTCAGGACATTGGCGCACCATGGTGCGATACAGCAGGTGGCCACCCCGTTAATCTGGTTACTGATTCTTATCGCAACCCTGCACTGGTGGGTGCGTAAACCACTAAAATGGGGTGGACTGGCGTTTATTACGAGTAGCGCCCTGCTGTTTGGCATTTCAACATATCTACTTATGTCAGGCTGGTATCTGCCTGTTACGGGATTTGTTTTTACCGCGTTACTGGCATGGATGGCCCGACTGGCAGCAGATGGTGTGATGACTGCCATCGAGAAAAAACGCTTAAACCAGTCTTTCGGTGGCTATGTCAGTCCCAATGTGATGAGTGAGATTATTGCCGGCAATATTCATCCCAACATGCAGGGCGAGCGTACACATGTTTGTGTGCTGTTTTCCGATATACGTAACTTCACCAGTCGCAGTGAGCATGAGCCGCCCGAGAATATTATTCACTTACTCAATGAGTATTTTGACGAGATGACCGAGGCGATTCATTGCTTCGGTGGTACGGTTGACAAGTTCATTGGTGACGGGCTTATGGCTTTTTTTGGCGCGCCGAATAGTGCCATATCCCCGGCTAAAGATGCATTCCAGTCAGCTGAACTGATGCTGGAAAGGCTTGAGGAACTGAATACAAGATTTGTTGAAGATGGTATTGAACCTATACAAATTGGTATAGGCCTGCATGTTGGTGAAGTGGTTGTAGGGCATGTCGGTTCTAAAAGCCGCCATGAATACACGATAATTGGCGATACCGTGAATACGACGGCCCGCCTGGAAAGCCTGACCAAGGGGCTGGGCTATCAGATTTTGGTGAGTGCGTCGGTTGCCGAAGAGCTGGGTTACCCGGAAGGTCTGGTTGACCTGGGCAAACATGGCGTCAAGGGTCGTTCATCTGTGCCAGTTTATGGTTCGCACCCGTCGATTAGTAATAAAACTGAGTAATAGATCATGGTTTACCCGTACCAGGACAAGCTATGATCAACCGCGTTTGTATAGCAGTTTAATAATAATTTTTAAGCAGAAATTATCAGGGGAACTATCATCATGAGTACGGTCTGGATGCGAAAAAATCTTTTCAAGCTGGCCTTATTAGCGCTTAGCTGTTTAATTCCAACGGTTTCAAGTGCCGGCGAAGCCGTTGCAATGATCACCGATATAGCGGGCAGCTGCACGGTAAATAGCAATAATACAAAGAATAAGTGCGAAATTCTGACCTACCTTTACCAGGGCGATGAACTGCAATTCAAAAAAGGAAGCAAGCTGACGCTGGCGTTCTTCTCAGACTCTGCCGAATATAACTTCTCCGGCAAAGGCGCCATCAAGATTGGTGATAAAGCCCCTGTCGTAATAACCGGAAAAAAACCGAACCCCAGAACTCTGTTGCTAGCTAAGAAACGGGCCTGGGGCCGGCAGTGTCCGCCGATTATGCGCAGTCAGCAATTGTGTTGCGCGGATCAGGCAAGCAGAAAAAGCTTAGCCTTGTTCGACCGAACAATACCAATGTACTAAGTCATCGACCTGACTTTGCATGGAAGCCTGTTGGCAGTAATGTCCAGTATCGTTTTATTCTCACCGATGATTCAGGCAAGATCCTGGTGGATGAAACAACCCGTGACGTGAACCACAGCTTACCCGGTAGCATCAAGCTTGCTGAAGACGCTTATTACACCTGGCAAGTAGAGGCAAAAACCGGTAGTGGAGAAAAATATTCCAATACGGCAGATTTTCTGGTGGTAGACCAGGCAGAAAGAATGCGCATAGAAAAATTGCGCCCTGGCAACAATGCACCGCTCAGTGAAAAAGTACTATTTGCCGCTGTTCTGGAACAGTCCGGATTTCAGGATGCCGCGCATGATGAATGGAAGAAACTGGCCGCACAAAAGCCGGGAGATCCTATATTGAGCAGCAAGGCTGCACGGAAGTAGTTAGCCCCTGTGACTGTATAATTTCCGGGCCTGATTAATAGGCCCGCATAGACAGGTTCTGTTCTGCCGCCTTCTTCTGATCCGCAATAGGTTCGACCTTGACCGCGTTTTGCTTGAACGCGGGCTGGCGTGAATAAGGGTCGAGCAGACCCAATGTCAGTCGGTTAACGCAATCGTGGTAGTGAAATGGTACAAATACCATATCGCGTGATACACGCTGCGTAGTCTGCACCATCACCACCGCGTCACCCCGACGGGATACCAGCCGGGCATATTCACCATGTTTAACACCGAGCTCCATCGCTACATCAGAGTTCATTTCCATGTATGGTGTTGGGCTGAACTTGTTCTGGTTGCCTACCTTGCCGGTTCTTGTGCGGGTATGGAAGTGTTCAACAACGCGCCCGGAGTTCAACCAGAACGGATACTCACTATCCGGTTTTTCATTGTTGTCCTCAAACGGCAGAGGGATTAATTTGGCCTTGCCATCGGCAAACGAAAAGCGACCATCGGTATACAGGCGGCGGGTACCTTCAGATGAATCCTCGCCTGCCCATTCATTGGGCTGGTCCGAGCAGGGCCATTGCAAGCCACGCTTTTCTTCCAGCTTTTGATATGACATGCCCGAGTAATCCAGCAAACGGCCCCGTGACAGATCACGAATCTCGTTAAACACACCCTCTGCCGTTTCCGGAAAGGTTGGCCCCGGTTTACCGTCTTTCATCTTTTCTGCAAGGGCGTTAAAAATCCATAAATCCGGTTTCGCCTCTCCAGGTGGATCAATCACATTGCTAATCAGGTTCACGCGCCGCTCGGTATTCGTCATCACGCCCTCTTTCTCGGCCCATAGCGCCGCAGGCAGGTAAACGTGCGAGTACTCATTGGTTTCCACGTCTTCGTATGCATCCTGTACAACGAGGAATTCAAGTTTCTCCAGCGTCTTGCGTATGCGATTGGTATTCGGCATGGAGGTCATCGGGTTGGTCGCGATTAACCACAGGCCTTTCACCTGGCCGGTTTCTATCGCCGGCAGGATATCGGTCATAAACAGGCCGCGTTCGGTTGGCAGAAAATCCAGGTCTATGCCCCAGTGCCTGGCGATGTCTTCACGGTCTTTCTCGTTCTCCAGGTAACGATAACCCGGTAAACCGGAAGCCGATGACCACTCGCGTGTCCCCATGGCATTACATTGCCCCGTGATCGATAGCGATGAACCGCCCGGCTTGCCGATATTGCCGGTAATCAGGTTCAGGTTATTGATTGCGACCACACCGTCAGAGCCATGTGTTGACTGGTTAATACCCATAGTCCATATGGTCATGGCCGTCAGGGCCTTGCCATAGGTGCGGGCAACATTGCGAATCGTGTCTTCATCAATGCCGCATATCTGCGAGGCAGTATACGGATCCCACTTTTCTACCTCTGCCCTGAATTCTTCATAACCATTGGTATGTGCGTCAATATACTCCTCATCCTGCAGGCCTTCTTTCAGAATGACATGCGCCAATGCATTTAATAACACCACATCAGTCCCCGGCGTTACCGGCAGGTGTACATCGGCAAACTGTGAAAGCATGGTCACGCGAGGATCAACCACGATGAGTGGAAAATGACGCTTCTCACGAGCCTCACGCATACGCCAGTAGATAACCGGGTGTTGTTCCGGCAGGTTGGAACCAATCGCCAGCAGGCAGTCGGTTTTTTCAAAATCCTCGTAGCACCCCGGCGGGCCATCGGAACCAAACGAACGCTTATAGCCGGACACGGCCGATGCCATACACAGTGTCGTATTACCATCATAGTTATTCGTACCTATGACACCACGTGATA
>JAPHTU010000152.1 GCA_026196145.1 Gammaproteobacteria bacterium | reverse complement strand
GTTAATAAGGAATGTCAGAAACGATTAAAACGTATAGCTTTGTGGTTCAGGAGCAATCTGCCTGGTTGAGTCATGCCTGAGGGTCCTGAAACAAGGCGAATAGCCGATCTGCTGGCAAAGCAAATCACTGGCCGTGTAATCGATCATATTTTCTTTGGCATACCATCTCTGGCTGTGTGGCAGGATCGATTAACAGGCTGCCGTGTGGGCCGTATCAAAACACACGGCAAGGCCATCGTTATCCATCTTGATAATGGTATGCATATTTATTGTCATAGCCAGCTTTATGGTCGCTGGTATTTTTGCAGCTCAAACGACTATCCGGATATCAAGCGCCAGTTACGACTGGCTATAGAGTGTCAGGGCAGGTCCGCGCTGTTATACAGCGCGTCTGATATTGCCGTGCTGACTCGGTCGGAATTACGCGATCATCCGTTTTTACGCAAGCTGGGACCGGACGTGTTGGATAAATCAACCACGCCGGGGGTCATTGTTGGTCGCTTGAATTCAGCCGGGTACAGAAACAGGCAATTGGGCGGGGTGTTGACGGATCAATCTTTCGTAGCCGGCCTGGGTAATTATTTGCGCTGTGAGATTCTGTTCTATACTCGTTTGCACCCCGGGATTCGCAGCAGTGAACTCAATGAAACGCAACTTTTCACGCTTGCCGATGCAATTCTCAAATTGACACACCGCTCTTACCAAACGGGCGGTATTACAAACAATCCTGATCATGCTCAGCAGTTGCAGAAGCAGGGCGCCACGTTTGAGGATGCCCGGTTCTTTGTCTTCAGGCGTCAGGAATTGCCCTGTTATCGTTGTGGCAGCCTGATTGAAAAGTCCATGCAATCAGGTCAGGCCTGTTATCGTTGTCCCGAATGTCAATCCGTTTGACTGGTTGCTTCACTGGCTGCCTGTAACCGTCGTTTATAGTCACGATAGAGCCGCACAGCCCTGAGCTGGTTAAATGACAACATGCTGAAGGAAGTCATCAACATGACCCCGGCAGGATAGACCAACCAGGAGGTTGGGAAAAGACTGGCAAGGACGAGTGTCAGTATGCCGATGATATGAAGATAGAGTTGATACCTGGCATTTTGGTCCGGAATAATTTGTTTCATGTTGGGAATCGCATATTTTCTTCCGAGGCCGAGAGACAGTTGATGATGCTGTAGGTGAAACCAGATGAGAAATGGCATGATTTTATAGAGCATCCCGTTCATGACCGAGACAGCAAACCCTGCCAGCAGGACAATACCCAGCGTGAACGGATAAATCTCCGGGTTGATAAGACCCGGCATCAGGTTATGGTCGGCCCATAGCGCCGCCGCCGCAAGCGCCGATAACATTGCGAAACGCCAGAACAGAAGCGTAGTATCCCTTAACTTCCGCTTTCTGGATTGCTGTAGCCACAATGTGATGATGGCAAAGCTGACATATCCGGAAATACATATCAGCATAATAAAGGCGGCGATATGCCAGGGATTCCCAATGCCGGATAGTTTTATTATGGTCCACACGACCAATCCGCCAAACAAAACAGATGGCAGGAAGCGAGTCATCCAGCGAGGATATTCGTTTGTCATTTGAAACATTGGCACAACCTGGAAAGCCACGCCTATCAGTAGCAAAGACACCCAGCCAAGAGTACCCCATGCAATATGTAATTCTGTTAGTAGCGCTAGATTGATATTGATATCAGGCCAGATGAATGAGCCAAGCAGGCTAATGCCCAGTATTACGGTGAAAAGCAATGAGATCAGGGCAAGGCGCATCGCACTTAATGTCTGGGTTGTCATTTTGTTGCGTAGCATTGCCATCAGAATTACTACGATGAAGATACCGAACCCTCCGCCGAGTAAACCGATGGCTGTGTTCATAAGTACTGGTGACGATGCCAGGAAACCGATGGATAGTGCGATAATCCCCGTTACCAGTAATATATGAATTAAAGTTCCCACGGGTTTTACATACGGCACTGTGATACCGCTCAGTACCGGCAGCATTTGCAGTATGGCGCCGCACATAACCAGGCCCATGAATCCCAAAGTCAGCAAATGTGTTACAGCCAGTGTTTCCAGGTTCCAGCGCGATGTAAATATCGCCGGGCCGTATGCCAGTAATATAATTGATGCGACGATACCAAACAGGGGGGCGGTTACAAAGAACTGGAATGGTACTGAGATTGGTGGTGCCTGCTCCAGGGAAAGATCAGTATTCACAGTCTCATGCCATCGCTTTTTCTTCTGCGACTTTATCCGAATCCGGCCAGATATGGATATGGTACATGCCACTATCGTCGCAGCGGGTCTGCCATTTCATGTTCATGTCTTGAAGCAGTTTGTACAGTGGGAAAGGTTCTCTTCGGTGATAGACATGGAGAAACTTCCCGGGCTCAAGTATTTCAAGTGCATCAAGTATCGCCGTCATGGGTTCCGGAGGTTCCAGCTGACTAACGTCCAGCCAGGAATTGTCGTCTGTGGAGGACATCAATTGCTAACCTTATCCCGACGGTCCAGGCTGAAACGCCGTCTAGTCAACCTGATCCAGTCTTCCCAGCAGGTCGGGTAACTGTGGCGCCAACACCTGGTCGGTCATTGGATAAAGAATATTTTCTTCCTTGGCATTATGCTGCTGCATCATGATGAGCAGTGTTTCAGAGAGGCCGAGATAATCATCCTGATTCTGTAGTTCAACGGCAGCTGCCATGTCAGAGACTAATTCTCTCATCTGTTCGTGTTCGGATCGCATAACCTGTGTGGGGCCGGCTGTTGACCCGGATTGTTTTTCAAATTCCGGGAATAGCACTTGCTCTTCCATACGAAAATGGTGTTCCAGTGCATTTTGGAAATTCCTGAAGGTATTGCCTCCCTCATCCCATTGTTTATTGGCTATCAGTTCTTCCGCGCTGACGAAAAGATCATCGCAGCGTCGATGATCATGTTGCATCGTATGGGTTATGGTTTCCATGGCTACCGTATGTGGTTAGCAGCAGAAACGGAGGGTGAATATTTAAACAGTTGCTCAAACAGGCGGATGCCTTTGACCAGCAGAGGATTGCCAAGGTGATAATAGGGTAGTGAATCGACATCCATGCCATCCAGGAAATTCTTTAGATACAGGCCCAGCTCGGTATCCCCCTGCATCTTGAGGCGGCGCTGGAAAAACAGGGTGTCTGCATCTTCGCTACGACTGATTAACAATAAAAAATCATGCACCGTACCGGATATTTTCATATCATATTTCTTCGTATTTCCTGCAATGAGTCGCTTGTCTTGCACAGACATTGAAAACATCATGTTTGCATCTTCCACGCAAACGTGAAGAATTTTGCCTCGCAGAAAGTCCAGTTCATCATCTTTAAGCTGTGACGATAACAGGGTATTCAGCAAGCGTGTTATGACGGCAGAGTGAACCGTGGGCGGGATGATGCGGGCCGGTAACGATAGTGGCCCGGGTAGTCGGATAGCGTGTGTCATATATTCTCCGTATATAGCCGGTACATTGTATGGAGTGGTGAATAAACCTAATTGATATTAATCAAGTCGGATTAATGGAATGTCCGTAGTATCTGCTGACCCTTATTTGCAGATCATCCAGTGATTCTTTCCGATCATATCCATACCTTTGGCCAGGCCATGCTGCGGCGCTACGGCGAACGGGTGCATAAAATAGCCATTGACGCCAGTTTTACCTGCCCGAATCGGGATGGCAGCAAGGGTATTGGTGGTTGTACATTCTGTAATAATGTCTCATTTAGCCCCAACGGTCGGCAGCCTGACCCGGTATCGCAACAGATCGAGTCCGGTCGTCAGGTTATCCGTAAGCGAACCGGGGCACGACGCTATATTGCCTATTTTCAGGCATATACAAATACCTATGCCGATATTGAAGTATTACGTTCCCAGTATGAACAGGCGCTTGCCCAGCCTGACGTGATTGGCCTGGCGGTAGGGACTCGCCCGGATTGCGTGCCTGAGGCTGTACTGGACCTGCTGGTGGGATATCAACAGCAGGGGTATGAGATCTGGCTGGAGCTGGGTCTGCAATCCTCGTTTGACGATACGCTCGATCGCGTGAATCGGGGCCATGGCTTTGCCGAATATCGGGATACACTGGTGGCAGCACGGCAACGGGGATTGCCGGTTTGTACCCACCTGATTGCCGGTCTGCCGGGAGAAGGTATTTCCCATTGCGTGACGACCCTGGAGAGGGTACTTGAACTCGGTGTCGACGGGCTAAAGCTGCATCCACTGCACGTGGTTAAGGGCACACAGCTCGCCAATGAATGGCGCCGGGGCGAATATATCCCGATGGAACTGGATGACTATATTGAAACTGCTGTAGAAATGATTGCAATGACACCCCCGGAAATTATTTACCACCGGGTCACCGGTACGGCTTCGGAAAAGATTCTGCTGGCACCGACATGGTGTTCAAAAAAATGGCTGGTGTTGAATAAGATTACCGATGCCCTGGCGGCAAGGCGGGTACATTAATGGAACTGGTTTGTCCGGCAGGTAATTTACCTTCACTAAAAGCGGCGGTCGATAATGGCGCCGACGCTGTTTATATTGGTTTTCAGGATGATACCAATGCACGCCATTTTGCCGGTCTGAACTTTAATCGCAAGAAGGCAGAACAGGCGCTGCAATATGCGCGTCAGCATGGGACCAGGGTATTTGTCGCCATCAATACCTACCCACAACCCGCTGGCTGGAAACGCTGGATGGCATCAGTGGATATGGCAGCAGAACTGGGTGTTGATGCACTGATACTGGCAGATGCCGGTGTCATGGCATATGCAGCCAGGCAATGGCCAGAGCTGCGCCTGCATTTGTCAGTTCAGGGTTCAGCCACCAACCCCGAGGCAATCCGTTTTTACCACGAGCAATTTAATATCCGGCGTGCCGTTATACCGAGGGTATTGTCTATCAAGCAGGTAGAACAGGTGGTTGAAAGCAGTCCTGTACCAATCGAGGTTTTTGGTTTTGGTAGCCTGTGTGTCATGGTTGAGGGGCGTTGCCTGTTATCGTCCTATGTTACCGGTCAGTCCCCCAATACCTTTGGCGCCTGTTCGCCGGGTAGTGCGGTGCGTTGGGTAGAAACCGACAAGGGCAGGGAATCACGATTGAATAATGTCCTGATAGATCGATATGAAGATGATGAACATGCCGGTTATCCAACAATATGCAAAGGACGGTTTAACGTAAACAACACGACCAGCTACGCGATTGAGGAGCCGACCAGTCTGAATACGATGGCATTATTACCTGAACTGCAGCGTATGGGTATAGGCGCAATCAAAATTGAGGGACGTCAACGCAGTCCAGCTTATGTCACCCAGGTCACCCGTGTCTGGCGTGCGGCAATTGATGCCAGTGCCCGCAATCCGGAGGCATTCAAGCCGCAGGATGAATGGACGCAAGAGTTACAAAAGGTCTCTGAAGGGGCGCAGACAACCTTCGGTGCCTACGAGCGGTCCTGGCAATGAGTATCAAGCTGTCGCTAGGGCCGGTACTGTATTACTGGTCAAAAGAAAAACTGCTGGCTTTCTATGATGAGGTCATCTCATCACCGGTAGATATTGTCTATGTGGGAGAGACCATCTGTTCAAGGCGTCGACTCATGCGGGCCAATGACTGGCTGGAGCTGGCGCAGCGATTGAGTGATGCGGGCAAGGAAGTCGTGTTATCAACAATGGCGCTGATCGAGGCGGGTTCGGAGTTAAGTGCTGCGCGTCGGATTTGTGAACAGAAAGACTTCCTGGTGGAAGCCAATGATATGGGTGCAGTACAGATGCGATCAGGAAACGGACAGTTTGTCGCTGGTCATTCGGTCAATATCTATAACCATCATACCCTGGATCTGCTGGCGGGCCTGGGCATGAAGCGCTGGGTGATGCCGGTCGAGCTTTCACGTGATGCACTGAAAGATATACTGGAGCAAAAGACACAGCCGGTGGAAACAGAAGTTTTTGCCTTTGGCCGGTTACCGTTGGCCTATTCGGCGCGTTGTTACACAGCACGTGCCCATGACTTACCCAAAGATGATTGTGAATTTCGTTGCCTGGATTATGAAGACGGGTTGTTGTTGAAAACCCGTGAGGATGAAAAATTCCTGACGATCAATGGCATTCAGACACAATCATCGAGTGTTTTTAACATGATTGCGGATCTGGATAACGTAAAGGACATGGGGGTGGATGTGCTTCGCATCAGTCCACAGTCGAGGCACACGCCACAGGTGATTCAATATTTTTCTGACGCTGTAAAAGGGGAATGCAGTGCAGCGGACGCACAGCACAGCATCAATAAACTGATCCCGACCGATGCCTGTGATGGCTACTGGTACGGTAAACCCGGAATGGATCTGACAACAGGAGATGCAGCATGAGCAGTTTGAATAAACAATTCGATCTGGATAATGATGATGCCTACCAGCAATGGAAGGAGCAAAAACTTGCAGGCTATCCGACCAGCATTGACGAACTCATCGTTGAGATCAAAGATCCGACACAGCTCAGTCCATCCGAGCATGAAGCCATGTTGCAGCGCATTCGTAAGACCAATATGGTTATTTTCGCCGGACCAACCGGCGATGATCCGGACAAGGATATTCCACGGAAGCTTGGGGCGCAGTTCGGGTTAACATCACTGGATAACAACACCGGCGCGGACGATGATGGTATTACTTCGCTGGAGGTCAAGACTGATCAGTGGCACAAGCATTATATCCCGTACACAAATCGTCAGATTCACTGGCACACGGATGGTTACTACAATGACCTGTCGCAACAGATACATGCGCTGCAATTGCATTGTGTCAGACCTGCAGCCGAAGGGGGTGAGAATGCCCTTATGGATCATGAAATCGCATATATTCTGCTGAGGGATGAAGACCCGGCCCTGATTGAGGCATTCATGCGTGATGACGCCATGACTATTCCGGAGAACCGTAGTGATGACAAGGTCAGGCGGCCTGACCGAAGCGGGCCTGTGTTTATGGCAGCTCCAGGTGGTGCATTACATATGCGATATACCGCTCGTCAGCGTAATGTTGAGTGGCGGGGGGATTCCGCCACACATCAGGCATTGGAGACACTGGATAATATATTACATTCAGATTTACCCTATATTTATCGCGGTACACTGCAATCGGGCCAGGGTCTGATCAGTAATAATGTCCTGCATGATCGATCGGGATTCAATGACGATGGTGAAGCGCCAAGACTGTTGTATCGTTTGCGTTACTATGACAGGGTCTCAGGCGCTTAATCAGGCGTTGGTACAGGCCGGTAACGATGAAAAGTATATACGCGATTGTAGTGGCAAGTTTGTTTATTGCGATTGTTACCATTGTCTTCCAGCTCGCCTATGTTCTTATTGCGGTCGAGTACAATACCCTGGCAAAGAGCTTTTCGGTTTTAAATGAGATCCGGGGAGTCTTCCGCTACCTTGTTGGCATACCGATATTTATACTGATAATGTTTTTTGGCGGTTACATCGCCGCAGATATTGCCCGCACCAAAGTGCTGCTTCACTGTCTGGTTGTCGGGCTTGTTACTGTAGGGGGAATGTTGTGGCTAGCCATGGAGAACAACGAGCTGACGTTATCCGGCATGGTTGTGTTTGTTCTTTCGCTTGCAGCAACAATGGCAGGTGGCTGGTACTGGTTGAGGGGTGATACAACGACAAATGCCTGACGACTGCACGAACGATCAGACAAACACCCGTGGCGCCACCAGCGTCTCTGCCTGGCTTGGTTCCTCAATTACCCATCCGTCATCTTGCTGCTGGTAAGGATAGACAAACAGGGCAGGTGCCTGGCGGGTGTCGATTTGCAGGCCTATGCCGATGGTGTCTTCGGATTCGACACTGAGCACAATTGCGGTGGCAAAAATATTTTCTTCCTCAACAATCTTTTTTAATTCATCGACCGTTATTTGAATTAGCTCATCCCAGCTGGCTTCCGGGTGTTCTTCCTGAAAACACTTCATAGCAACATCATCGGAGTCAGCAAAGGCGCGCACACCAAAAGGAATGACTGTGCCATATTCATCAAGCATTTTTTGCGCAACTTCCATGCTGAATGCAACAATTCTTTGCAGGATTTTCTGTTCGTTTGTCATCGGGGATATATCATTCCGCATGGTCACGGATAATTAGGCAGTTGAGTATATGTTAATCGACCTGCTTCTGCTTTTCTGCAATGGCTTTTAAAGACTCCTCGTTATTGCAGTATGAAATATTGCCAGGATCGATATTGCCGGTTGCCATATCTTCATCGCATTGATCGGTATTCTGGCATTCGTTGCAGCGGTTCATTTGCATATTGATTTCACTAATGCGCTCCTGATGCAGGTACTGTGTGGTATCGATGCCGAGCGCGCGCAGCATTTTGCTCATCCTTAGCTGGTCCAGCTGTCGAGCGATATTTTTTCGATATTTTACGCCGGCCTTGATGTTGAAGATAATGGTGGTGAGGATAATCACGACCATTGCAACAAACAAGATGCTGTAAATAGCTACTGCAGCGATTGATGCGTATTCCATGGATATACTTTAATGTCTATGAGGAGATGTCGGCGCAGGCGATGCATTGGACGGGCACCAACTATAATATTTCGTGATAAAATTGATATTGATCAATATCAAGACGTAGGGAAGTAGTCAGTCTGAATGGTCATGCCGTTTTCCGGTGTTTCCGGCCCTGTTCGCGGGCTAAATAAATTGATGATTTGCCTTATATCAAGCACTCGAGTCTATTAATTCGGGTACAATCAACCCAGTTCAGGCATCAGGCAACGGTTTGAGTAGACAGTGAGCACAGGTATCCCCACGCATACTGCTTTGGTAGACCCATTCGGGCGCCAGATCGAATATGTCCGCCTCTCTGTTACTGATAAATGTAATCTTCGTTGTTTCTACTGCATGCCCAGCGGGTTCAAGGATTTTGAAGAGCCCGACAACTGGCTAAAATTCGATGAAATTGAACGGGTTATCTCCGTATTCGGCATGCTCGGTGTCAGTCGGGTCAGATTGACCGGTGGCGAACCCCTGGTACGCAAACATCTGCCGGACCTTGTAGGGCGGTTATCCTCACTTCCGGGAATCGATGACCTCTCATTAAGCACCAATGCCACGCTGCTGGCCAGTCACGCACAGCAACTCAAGGCGGCAGGTATCGCCCGTATCAATGTCAGTCTGGATAGCCTCAAGCCTGACCGATTTGCCGATATCACACGAGGTGGCAGCCTGGACCAGGTGCTGGATGGCCTGATGGTATCCAAACAGGTCGGACTGAACCCGATCAAGATCAATATGGTTGCACTGCGTGGTATCAACGATGATGAATTCATTGATATGGTGGAATTCTGTGCCGAACATGGGTTTACCCTGCGATTTATCGAAAGCATGCCGATGGGGGATACAGGTCGCGAAGCCTGTGACCAGTATCTGGATCTGAATGAGGTGCGCAGGCAACTGTCGCAGGCCTATGACCTGGTACCAGGTTTTATGGCCGGTGGCGGCCCGGCGAAATACTATCAGGTGAGTGGCACGGATTTAAAAATCGGTTTTATTACACCGATCTCCCAACATTTTTGCCAGACCTGTAACCGGGTGCGCCTGTCAGTTGATGGAACCTTGCATCTCTGTCTGGGGCAGGAACATAGCATGCCACTCAGGCCACTACTGCGGGCCGGCATCAGTGATACCGAGTTAAGGGATAAAATCATCGAGGCGATTGCACTCAAGCCGGAAAAGCATGAGTTCAATAACAAGCCTGGGCAGGTAGTACGCCTGATGTCGATGACTGGCGGCTAGTTATAAGTTTTTTGCTTGCACGATATTGTTCAATAAATCTGTTTAAACTAATACAAGGATAGTCATGGGTCATTCTCCATCCGGCAACATTGAATTCGTTGCAGTAAATATAGCCGTCATCACGGTATCTGATTCACGTACCGAAGAAACCGATACGGCAGGAAAATTACTGGTGGACAGGCTCGTAGATGCCGGCCACCAACTGGCAGAAAAAGTCATCGTGAAAGACAACAAATATCTGATACGGGAAGTTGTCTCGCGCCTGATCGCTGATGATGATGTACAGGCCGTTATCACTACCGGAGGCACCGGCCTTACCGGCAGGGATATTACACCCGAGTCAGTCAAGCCACTGTTTGATAAAGAGATCGAAGGTTTTGGTGAAATTTTTCGCTGGTTGTCCTATCAACATATTAAAACATCAACTATCCAGTCGCGTGCATTTGCAGGCCTGGCAAATGGTACGGCGATATTCTGTTTGCCAGGATCACCCGGTGCCTGTCGCGATGGCTGGGATGAAGTGATTTCCCATCAACTGGATTTACGTCACAAGCCATGTAACCTGGTCGAGATGATGCCGAGGTTTCTTGAGTCATGAGTGGCTGCGGTTGCGATGATCTGAAAGAGAATAAATTGACGCCTTTTGATGAGGCGATTGATACCTTGCTGGACTCTGCGAGTCCGCTAACAGATATTGACGAAGTGCCTACCGAGGATGGACTCGGGCGCGTATTGGCTCACCCGTTGGTATCAACCGTGAATGTGCCGCCGCTGGATAATAGTGCAATGGATGGCTATGCCGTTGCCAGCGTCGATGTGGATGTGGCAGGAACAACGCTCCCGGTTTCACAACGCATCTGCGCCGGTGAGGTGGGTGAACCCTTACAGGCCGGTACGGCAGCGCGTATCTTTACCGGTGCGCCGGTACCACCGAATGCTGATGCCATTGTCATGCAGGAGATGTGTGACCGACAAGATGATGATGTGACGATAAATGAAGTGGTCAAAGCAGGACAGCATGTTCGCAAGGCCGGTGAGGACATCGCCAACGGCGATGCCATACTGAATCCGGGAACCCGTCTGCGCGCACAGGAACTGGGGCTGGCGGCATCAATTGGTTGTTCACCACTGTCCGTATATCGTCGACTCAAGGTGGGGCTGTTTTTTACCGGCGATGAACTGGTAGAGCCGGGTAACGAGTTAAAGCCCGGACAGATTTATGATTCCAATCGTTATAGCCTGCTCGGCCTGTTACAGACGCTGGGTTGCGAAGTGGTGGATCTGGGTATTGTGTCGGATGACCTCGAGTCAACCAAGCAGGCCTTGCAGTCTGCGGCAGGGCAGGCGGACCTGGTGATCACCAGTGGAGGGGTATCCGTTGGTGAGGAAGACCATGTACGTATTGCACTGGAACAGCTGGGCAAGCTGAATATGTGGCGTATTGCCATGAAGCCCGGCAAGCCGCTGGCCTTTGGGCATGTCGGTGATACCCCCTTTATTGGCCTGCCAGGTAACCCGGTTTCTGCGTTTGTGACTTTCTGCCTGTTTGTTAGCCCGTTTATCAAGAAGATGCAGGGCATGACGAGGGTATTGCCTGCAAGTCTGCAAATTAAGTCGGCCTTTGACTGGCCACGCCCCGGCAAGCGCCTCGAATTTCTACGCGCACGCCTGTCGCAGGATGGTTCAGGTAACACGCAGGCAGAGTTGTTTGGGCACCAGGGCTCTGGCGTATTAACCTCAACCAGCTGGGCAGACGGCCTGGTCATTGTCCCGATCGGTGCCACGGTCAGTCCTGGTGATTCTGTCGAGTATCTGTCGTTTACCGAGCTGCTATGAGTAACATGAACAAACTTACCCATCTGGATAAAGATGGCAACGCCACAATGGTGGATGTCTCGGACAAGGACTCTACTGAACGTCTCGCCATTGTCGGTGGTCGTATCACCATGAAGGCAGAGACCCTGAAGATGATTATTGAGGGACATCATAAAAAGGGCGATGTGCTGACCGTTGCCAAGATTGCCGGCATACAGGCGGCCAAGCAATGTTCATTACTTATTCCCATGTGTCATCCACTCATGCTGACCAAAATCGATGTTGAGTTAACACCGGATGAGGCTGAAAACTGTGTACATATCCGGTCACTATGCAAGGTGAACGGTCAAACCGGTGTTGAAATGGAAGCCTTGACGGCTGCCTCCGTTGCTGCGCTGACAATCTATGATATGTGCAAGGCAGTTGACCGCGGCATGGTGATTGGCGAGATCAAACTGCTGGAGAAATCCGGCGGCAAGAGCGGGCACTTCAAGGCGGAAGACTAGGTAGTGGTATACAAATGATTAATGTTTTGTACTTCGCCAGCCTGAAAGAGGCACTGGGCACCTCGGCAGAGGAAATAGAAGCGGATAACAATATTACTGATGTCGGGGCATTACGCGAATGGATTTGTGCGCGTGGGGAACCCTGGCAAAGTAGCCTGGGTCAGCAGCAGCGCTTGATGGCATCAGTCAACCAGCAGCTGGCAAGGCCGGATACACAAATCTCGGATGGTGATGAGGTGGCATTCTTTCCACCGGTCACCGGCGGTTAGCAGCTAATCATATGCCAGTCGTTCGGGTACAGACCAAAGATTTCGATACCGATGCCATTGTCAGTGACCTGACACAGGGGCGAACGGATATCGGTGCTATTGTGACCTTTACCGGCCTGGTCAGGGACCTGCCAGAAAAAACACTGCAAAGCATGACGCTGGAACACTACCCGGCGATGACGGAAAAGGCGCTGCAGGAAATTGTTGAAACCGCGATGCAGCGGTGGGAACTATTCGACGTTGCCGTAATACATCGTGTGGGCGAGCTACAACCCGCAGACCGTATTGTACTGGTGGTGACAACATCGGCGCATCGCAAGGATGCCTTTCAGGCTAATGAATATATTATGGACTATCTTAAAACCCGCGCGCCCTTCTGGAAAAAGGAAACGACCGATGCCGGTGGGCATTGGGTGGAAGCCAGGGATAGTGATGACGAAGCCCTGAGTCGCTGGGATTAGTATGTCATGCCCAGGTGATCTATTGACCGTGGTGGTACTGGCTGGTGGCAGGGGTAGTCGGCTGGGTGATCAGGACAAAGGTCTGCTGCAATGGCAAGGCAGGCCGTTTATTGAACATATCCTGAAAAATATAGAAACTGCTACTCATAATATCCTGCTTAACGCCAATCGAAATGCCGAGCAGTACCGTCAATATGGATACCCCGTCATTAGCGATGAGATACAGGATTACGCAGGTCCATTGGCAGGCATGCATGCTGCGCTTCGCGCTGCAAATACACCCTTTATCCTGACATTGCCATGTGACGCGCCGTATACGACCTCGGCAATTATTGAACAGTTTTGCGAGGTACATGCAAAGCAGCAACAATCACTTTATGTCGCCGGTTCAGACGATGGCCTGCAACCGGTCTATGCGATGATAAGCACTGATCTTGCAGATAACCTCGAACAGTATCTGGCTGAGGGAAAACGAAAAACACAGGCCTGGATGATGGAGAATAGTGCCCATGTCGTACATTTTGACCAGCGTGTGACATCGTTTATGAATGTTAATACGGAAACCGAACTGCAATCACTGGCATGAGAGCTATCCTGCCATGCTGACCAATGCCCATAAACCCATACTCGGATTTGCCGCCTACAGTGGTGTTGGAAAAACTACCTTGCTGAAAAAGCTGATTCCATTACTGCTTGAAAACAATATACGAGTGGCGTTGGTCAAACATGCGCATCATGACTTCGATGTTGATAAACCGGGTAAGGACAGTTACGAACTTCGCAAGGCAGGGGCAGGGCAGGTTCTGATTACCTCGGCGAATCGCCGTGCATTGATGTTTGAAAACCCGGTTAGTAAAGATCCTGTACTGGATGACGAGTTGGCTTACCTGCACCAGGAGGATATTGAATTAATCCTGGTAGAAGGCTTCAGGCATGAGTCCTTTGCCAAGATAGAATTATTCCGTCCGGCGGCAGGGCATGAACCGTTATATGTTGATGACGACAATATTATTGCCGTTGCAACTGATGCCGAGTTACCACAACCGACCACGCTGCCGCAATTGGATCTTAATAATCCGCAGGATATAGCAACGTTTATTCGCTTACAGTTCCTTGCTGGGAATCACCCTTAAACCAGTTAAACAGGCCACCACCTTCACTCCTTGTTGTGTCTTCAGCAGGTGTTTCATCATTATTATCGCCGGTTGAGGGTTCAGGTGTATCATTAGTAACACTTGCCGGTGCCTTGTCACGCTCCAGGTATAACACCGGTGGCGTATAGGCAGGTTTTTGATCTTTCTGATCAACCAGTATCGGGCTGATGACCTGTATCAGGCGCCAGTTGGCTTTATATAGTTCGGATAATGTTACGGATTTATTATTTTTTACGTGGTCGCAGCGTAACTGGGTCGCCGTAATGGGAAAGTAATAGAGAACCGGATTGCTTTTAATCGTAGTGTCGATGATGCAGGTGGTAATTTCCGCGGCACTGGCTGTAGACAGGTTTGCGACAAGCAGGATCGTCGCAGCCAAAGTTGATTTCTTCATGGCTTCCCCCGCGAGTAGCGCAGCTCAGGTTTTGGGATCCAGCGATGAATGTTGATGAACCTGGTGCGTAACAAACAACATAATGGTGAACAGCAACAATGCCCCGCCCTGGTGGGCAGCAGCCAATGCTACGGGCACGTGCATCAGCAAGGTTGATATCCCCAGGATGACCTGGATTATCAACATGGCGAGTAACAGGTGCAAACCGGTCCTCAGACGACCACCTGAAGTCCTGCCTTTCGCCAGGTACCAGAATATCGGAATGATGAAGAACAACGAGATTGCCAGAACCCGGTGCTGAAACTGGACCGTTGCCACATTTTCAAAAACATTTTTCCAGGCAGGCTCCAGCGCCATAATACCTTCGGGAATCCACTGGCCACCCATTAACGGAAAGGTGTTATAGGCAAAGCCGGCCTTCAGACCCGCAACAAAGCCGCCGGACATGGCGGTCGTGAATACCATTGCCAGCAGCAACCAGCTAAACAGCCAGATATTTCCGCTGGTGGCGGAGGTTGTTTGGTTCTGTCTTGGGAACAGCAGGCTCATGGCAACCCAGAACAGGTAGGCATAAACGAGAAACGCCAGCCCCAGGTGGGCAGTCAGGCGATACTGGCTGACATGTGGATCGTTGACCAGCCCGCTCTTGACCATGTACCAGCCCATCAGGCCCTGCAGGCCACCGAGAACAAACATGGCGATCAATTTGGGTAGCAGTGACTTGCTGACTTTCTTCATTGCGATGAAATAGACCATCGGGATAAAAAACATCAGGCCGATCAGTCTACCCAGAATACGGTGGGCATATTCAAACCAGAAAATCGACTTGAAGTCGTCCACAGTCATATGAAAATTCTTCTTCTGGTATTCGGGAAACTGCTTATACAGTTCGAAGGTTTCCTGCCACTCGACTTCGCCTAAAGGAGGCAGCACCCCCATGATTGGTGCCCACTGCACCATGGACAGGCCGGAACCGGTCAGGCGGGTAACACCGCCCAGTACGACCATACCAAATATGGTGGCGCAACAGATTAGTAGCCAGATGGCAATGGACTTTTCATCTCGGGTAGGCATGCTCATTTCCAACAGGGTTAATCACTATTTGTGGGCGCGGATACTAACATATTCGGCTCAGACGGCGAAAATTCATCAGTAATGATGGGATTTCTGGATTCTGCCGGTTGATCGGACTATGATGTGGCAAGTCACTGTCCACATATATAAGAAGGCAGTATGGAGAGCGGGAAGAGGGCCCGGTTCTAATCCATGGCATATAAATCTATAGTCGCTTTTTTTGTGCTTATGATGCTGGCATCTGTGTTGCTGTTGATAGACAGCTATCAGAATGTCAAGTTTACCCATGCCCAGGCAAGGGATGTCATCAAGCAGCAGCAGGCAAAACATCGATTGTTAACACGCATGTACTCGGCAGCGAGTGAGCGCTCGTTACTATTGCATCGAATGTATGCCGAAGAAGACCCATTTGTACTCGATGATCTGAATCAGGGCCTGGGTGCGTATGCACGGGACTTTATCAAGGCAAGGCTGGAACTCTCTAGCATGCCGCTTGGAGAGGGCGAGGAAGACATTCTGCTGGAGTTGTATGAAGCAGTGAATACGTACGGACCTTCGCAAAACCAGGCTGCCGAGTTGCTTATCGAGGGCAGACGGGAACAGGCTGAACTACTACTCTTTGAAAAGGCGATATCGGGACAGGCGGTCGTATTATCGTTAATCAGCGACATGCTTGAATTATATGAAAAGAACTCGCTGGTAACTGTTGCCGATATGGACAAAAGCTTTCAGCAGGCCGGCAAGAACTACCAGATGCTCGGAGCGGATCTGCTTGGAACCAGCGCACTGTTTATCCTGTTTACTATCTATATTTCCCGGCGGGAGCGGACCAGGCTACAGGCCATGCTTGCCGAGCAAAAAAGAATTAGTGAGCAGCTGGATCATTCCACAGAGAAGCTGTCACACCAGGCAACGCATGATTCCCTGACCGGATTGATAAACAGACGGGAATTTGAAAACCATCTCAAGCAATTATTACAGCGCTCCGAAGAGGGCAATACACACGTTGTATTTTACCTGGATCTGGACCAGTTCAAGATTGTAAATGATAGTTGCGGTCACTATGCAGGGGATGAGTTACTCAGGGAAATATCTGCCATTATGCAACCGTATATGCGCGAGTCTGATGTGCTTGCACGACTGGGGGGTGATGAGTTTGGCGTTATTCTGGAATATTGTGAACTCAACCTGGCCGAGAATATTGCGCAGTCCATTATTGAGGCAGTAAACAGCTTTCGTTTCAGGTGGGAGGGCAAAACATTCCGGGTTGGTGTCAGTATCGGTATGGTGCAAATCAATGATGCCTTGATCAACTTTGACGATGTAATGATGCATATTGATTCCGCCTGTTATGCAGCTAAAGATGCAGGCAGAAATCGTTATCATCTTTACCTTGAAAGCGATAAGGAACTAGCCAGAAGAAGATCAGAAATGGACTGGGCCGTTCGCCTGGACCGGGCATTGGAGGAAAAACGATTTGTGCTTTATGCGCAACCGATCGTATCTATCAATAAGCAGATATCCTCACGGCCCAACTATGAAATCCTGATCAGAATGCAAAGCAAGGAGGGTGAAATTATTTCGCCTGATGCATTTTTGTCTGCTGCAGAACGTTACAACAAAATGATTAATATAGATCGTTGGGTTGTAGAAGAGGCGGTATCGAGGTTGGCCGCCAATCAGCAGTTTTTGCAACAAATCGATTACTGTTCAATTAACCTGTCCTGCCCGTCACTGACCGATACGGATTTCCTGGACTTTATTATTGATCTTTTTTCAGCATACAAGGGACTGGCCGGGAAAATCTGCTTTGAAATAACCGAGACAGCGGCCATTATTAACATGCTACAGGCGAGTCGCCACATCGCCATATTAAGGAGCATGGGGCTACGGTTCGCCCTTGATGATTTCGGTAGCGGGTTGTCATCCTTTGAATACCTGAAAACCCTGCCTATAGATTATCTGAAGATAGACGGCATGTTCGTCAGGGATATTGTGACTGATCCGATAGATCGTGCCATGGTCAAATCGATACATGAGATCGCCTCTGTTATGGATAAAAAGACGGTCGCCGAGTATGTTGAAAGTTCAGCTATTCTTGATGAGCTGAAAGCAATCGGTGTCGACTATGTGCAGGGTTACGAGATAGGTATGCCATCACCACTGTCAGGGATTATAGGTGTGCAGTCAAAGCAGTCTTCTTCAAAGGTAATTTCATTCCCGGGTAAATAATATTTGCGGCAGGGTGTATTGCCTGCTAAATCGATACAGATACCACCCATGCCGTGGCAATAGCGACGCCGCTACCCAGTAACATGATTTTGGGTTGAGGTTTTAATTTGAATACAACTATTGTGATCAGCGCACAAACAAGGCCATAAACGATCTGTACTGCATAGGATGAGGCCGTTATATAAAGTCCCAGTGATATACACAGCCAGCTGACAACAAACAGTGTACGTGCTGTGGTGATTGTCCTGTCGACGCCATAACGAACGGCGAAAGACAGTTTTCCAGCTTCCCGATCGGTCTCTACCTGGGGTGGCTGATGAGATAACAGCAGTGCCACCGATAGTGCTGCAAAGGCAATCGAACCCAGTACATAGGAAATGTCTGCAGTCTGTCCGGACACCAGCCACAGGCAGCCGAACACCCCCGGCCCATAGCAGACGCCGGTTACCCATTCACCGGTCCAGTTATAGGAAAGCGGCTTTTCCCCGGAGTTATATAGATAGCCAAGCAATACCAGTGGTGCAGCGATTGCCAGTATCCAGTACTGGTTCGACAGGTGCAGAACATAAAGTCCCAGTAGGCTGCCAACAAGAAAACTGATGCCGCCATGGGTCGCCACGACCCGCATATTGAGTTGATGAAAGCGGACCCATGAATCCATTTTTTTTACATCCGCACCGAGACGCCAGTCACTCAGATCGTTAAAAACGTTGATGCCATGCTGCAGCAAAGCAACGGCAATCGTGGCAAGTGACAGGCCGTATAACCAGTATGGCTGTCCAGCGACCAGCAGGGCGACCGCAATGCCAGGTAGAATCGAGATCAGGTATATAGCGGGGTTTAATGCCTGCCATCTGTTGCTGCTAGTGGTTTCCAATCAATCATCCTGATTTAATAAACTGAAACCATAAATAACATAGATTGCTCATCGCGTCACAGCTATGTCCTGAGACTTTTTCAACAACCTGTTAAAATGCTCGAACTCCTCGTCAGCCCCATCTACACCATGAACATCCTTTACCTGATTATCCCCCTTTCGGTTCTGTTGGTTATTGCCATCATCTGGGTTTTTCTCTGGGCCGTGCGCTCCGGGCAATTTGATGACATGGAAGGCCCGGCACATCGTATCCTCATGGATGACGACCTGACCCAGCCAAAAAAGGCTAACAAGCCAGAGGAAAAGGACGAATAGAGTTGATCGAAACCAGTCCTTTTATCACCGTATCAATTCCTTACCTGACCGCGTTTCTGGCCGGATTATTTGGTGGTGTGCACTGCATTGGTATGTGTGGTGGCCTGACGGGCGCCATGGTCTACGGTATCCCCGAAGACAAGCGGCAGGGCCATGGTGTATGGCCATTCCTGCTGAGTTATAACCTTGGCCGTATCACAACCTATACGCTGCTTGGCATCCTGCTGGGTCTGCTGGGATCGCAGGCTGGCGATATGATCGAACAGTACAACGGCTGGATGTGGATGCGCATCCTCGCAGGTAGCCTGATGGTTGTGATGGGTCTGTATCTTGCCGGCTGGTGGATGGGACTGGTGCAACTGGAAAAGCTGGGCGGCAGACTGATCTGGCAGCGGGTTCAGCCCTTCAGTAAACGGATCTTCCCGGTTGAAAGCCCGGCCAGGGCCCTGGTTTTCGGACTGGTATGGGGATTACTGCCCTGCGGCCTGATTTATACCATGCTGGTCTGGTCGCTGGCGGCCGGCGGCTGGTGGCAGGGTGGCGCCTTTCTGTTGAGCTTTGGACTAGGTACCTTGCCGACGCTGTTCACCGCTGGCTGGATTGCCAACCGGGCAGGGCAAATGACAGTGCAGAAAAACTGGCGCCGCATGGCCGGTTTGCTGGTCATAGTATTTGGCCTATGGACGATAGGCTCAACCCTGCTCGGGCATATCAATGTGGGGCTCGGTTGTCTGCCGGAAACGGGGTAGATATTAGGGACTGTTAATACTCTTATGCCCCTCGCCAGCGTGTCGGCAGACACTGGTCAAATATCACTGGAATCGGGGTATTCAATCTGTTTGTAGTTGACATATATCAGTATCGGATACGTTTTGCAGGCTAGTATTCGCGTCATCCAAGGAATGTGCGATGACAGAAGCAGATATAGAATTTGACATGGAACTGGTGCGTCGGCATGACGTCAGCGGACCAAGATACACCTCCTACCCAACGGCGGCTTCATTCGATACCGATATTTCGGAAGATGATTTCCGTCGTCACGCGCAACAATCAAATGAATTACCTGTTCCTCGTCCTATCTCGCTTTACGTGCACGTGCCATTCTGTGACACGTTGTGTTTCTATTGCGGCTGTAACAAGATCGCAACAAAGAACAGATCACTTGCGGACAGTTACCTCGATCACCTTGAAAAAGAGGCCGGTATGGTCTCTTCGCTTTTTGACAAGGACCGCGAGGTTACCCAGCTACACTGGGGCGGCGGCACACCGACATTTCTAACGACAGAACAAACAGACCGGCTGATGTCGATTCTGTCCTCGCACTGGAACCTGTCTTCTGCGGATGAACGTGACTTCTCGATAGAAATCGATCCGCGTTCTATCGATGCCAGGGGTATCGAGCACCTGGCCTCGCTGGGCTTTAACCGATTCAGTCTGGGTGTACAGGATGTTGATGATCAGGTGCAGCAAGCGGTCAACCGGGTGCAACCAGTCGAACTAACCGAATCCATCATAAAGGCATGCCGTGATACCGGTGCCAAGTCGCTCAATGTCGATCTGATTTATGGTCTGCCGTTTCAAACCAAAGAGAAGTTCAGCAAGACGCTGGACAAGGTCATTGAGTGGATGCCGGACCGCCTGTCGATATTTAATTACGCCCACATGCCGGAAATCTTTTCTGCACAAACGCGTATTAACGAGGGTGATTTACCGGCTGCATCGGAAAAGCTGGAAATGTTTGCCATGACAGTGGAGCGTCTGACCGGGGCAGGTTATGTCTATATAGGTCTGGACCACTTTGCCAGGCCGGAAGACGAGCTTGCCAAGGCCCTGCATGATGGCAGCCTGCAGCGTAACTTTCAGGGTTATACCACGCACGCCGATACCGATCTTGTGTCACTGGGCGTGAGTTCGATCAGCAGCTTTTACCGGCTGTTTACGCAAAACGAGAAAACCCTTGAGGGTTATTATGAGCGTATTGATGCAGGTGAGTTGCCTGTGATCAGGGGTGTGGAACTAACACTGGATGACTGCATCAGGCGCGAGGCCATTCAGCAGATCATGTGTCGTAATGAACTGGACTTTGATAGCCTGGATGAACAGTACTATATTACTAGCAAGTCCTATTTCAACGAAGAGCTTCACCAGATCAGGTTACTGGAAGATGACGGGTTGCTGGAGATGACGGATAGTAAGATTCGTTTAACTGCCAAGGGGCGTTTCCTGGCGCGTATTGTTGCAATGGTGTTTGATACAGCCAGTCAGCAGCTGGCGACAAAACAACGATTCTCAAAGGTTATCTAGCTGGATCTAACTGGCCTTTCTCGTGCAGTTCGTATTTGCCGCTTTGCACAGTGCTTCATAATCAATAATGATAATGCTGCGGCGTTTGACATCGACCAGGCCACTGCTCTGGAATTTCTTGAACAACCGGCTAAGTGTTTCCACGGCCAGGCCCAGGTAGTTGGCCAGGTCATGACGTGACATGCTCAGGTTGTATTCCACGTCGGAATAGCCGCGTTCCTTGAAGCGAAGGCCCAGGGTGAGCAGGAAATGAGCCAGCCGTGCATCGGCGCTCATCTGGCCCAGGGTCATCATCATTTGTTGTTCGCGGGCGATTTCCCTGCTGACGACCTGCATGAAGGAGGTGCGAAGGCCATGGTTGTGTGCACACAGTTTATCGAATTCCAGGGAAGGGATTTCGCACACGGAACTGGTTTCCAGGGCGATAGCCGTGGAACTTGGTGCGATGCCACCCAGTCCGTCGAGGCCGACAATCTCACCGGGCAGGTAAAAGCCGGTAATCTGTTCCGCGCCTTCCTTGCTGGTAATTGAGGTCTTGAAAGAGCCAGAGCGGACCGCATAAATCGGTGTGATCTTGTCGCCGGCATGAAACAATGCCTCATCACGATCGAGCTTTTTCTTGTTTTTGACGATTGAATCCAGGTTATTCAGTTCTTCTGTTGTCAGGCCGTGAGGAATGCAAAGATTGGCCAGGCCGCAGGAAGTGCATTCGACTTTCTTGCCTTGGGTAGTGGGTTGAATTTGTGCCTGTTTGTCGAGCATATAACTATCTGGAATCATATCCGTTCAATCCGCGCATCGTAGCTTATAGTGAGCTTGAGCGGAAGCTAATAATGAGTAATTATTAACCATGATGGACATAGAACAGCCACATAAACGCCTGGCAGGCTGGTATCAGACGGTTGCAGGGCAGAATTTGCTCCATCAGGAAAACACCTTGATAAACAAGGCGATAGAGGGCCTGTTTGGCTATCACCTGGTAATGCTGGGGGCGCTGGACTACGCACAGGGCATGGCCGGGTCGCCAATATCACACAAGATCGTCATGAATGACGAGCAGCTGCAGCAGGGAACGCTACATTTAAGGGGTAGTCAGTATGCCTTGCCGCTGCAAACTGACAGCGTCGATGTCGTGGTAATGCCGCACTTGCTGGAATACAGCCAGCAGCCGCACCATGTTTTGCGGGAGGTCGAGCGTGTCACGCGACCGGATGGCTATATCGTCATTCTGGGTTTCAATCCCGTGAGTTACTACGGTATCTGTCGGGCCTTGCTGGGATTCAAGAAACGCATGCCGTGGCAGGGGCATTATTATCACCCGGTGCGACTACGTGACTGGATCCAGCTATTGGGGTTCAGGATCATGGAAATCAAATATTGTGGCTTTATCCCGCCGATTTCGCATGAGGCGACCCAGCAGCACCTGGGCTTTCTGGAAAAGGCGGCAGATTCTTTCATTGCGCCTTTGGGCAGTGTCTATATGATTGTCGCCCGTAACCAGACGGTCACACCGAGTGTCGTGCGGCCCGCGTGGAAGAACAAGCGGGCAAAGCTGAACGGGGTAGTAGAGCCGACCACAAGAATGAGAAACCGGAACTGAATCCGGGAACCGATAATGAATAATGAAACCGTTGAAATATTTACCGATGGCGCCTGCCGGGGAAATCCCGGTCCGGGCGGCTGGGGCATCCTGCTGCGCTACAAGGGAAACGAGAAACAACTCAAGGGCGCCGAAAGTGAAACGACCAATAACCGCATGGAACTCATGGCGGCAATCGTGGGGCTGGAAAGCCTGACGCGTTCCAGCAAGGTGAAGCTGACCACGGATTCCACCTACGTGAAGAACGGCATCAACCAATGGATACACAACTGGAAGCAGAATGGCTGGAAGACTGCCGCAAAAAAGCCTGTTAAAAACATGGACTTATGGCAACGTCTTGATAAAGCCATAGAGGCGCATGAAATCAGCTGGGCGTGGGTAAAGGGGCATAGTGGCCACCGGGAAAACGAGCTGGCCGACCAGTTGGCGAATGAAGCCATCGATGAGATGCTGGTATCATGAGCGGGCGCCGTAAATGACGCTCCACGCAATAACAATTAAATAAACAATGCGCCAAATCGTACTCGACACAGAAACCACCGGCCTGGAAACAGCGCATGGCCATCGCATTATTGAGATTGGCTGCGTGGAAATGGTCAATCGTCGCCTGACCGGCAACAACTACCATCAATATATCCAGCCCGAGCGTGACATCGACGAGGGTGCACTGCAGGTGCATGGTATTACGCCGGAGTTTCTCGCCGATAAACCGAAGTTTGCCGATGTTGCCGATGAGTTAATGGACTACCTGGGTAACGCGGAACTGATCATTCACAACGCGCCCTTTGATATCGGCTTCCTCAATTACGAGTTGCAGATGGTTCGCGGTGAAGGCTTTGATCTGACAGCGCAATGCGAGGTGCTGGATACGTTGTCGATGGCAAGACAGATGCACCCGGGTGTACGCAATAGCCTGGACGCACTGTGTAAACGTTACATGGTCGATAATTCCGGCCGAAAGCTGCACGGGGCATTGCTCGACTCGGAGATCCTGGCGGATGTTTATCTCGCCATGACAGGCGGGCAAAGCAGCCTGTCACTGGATGCCAGTGAGGAGATGGGGCGCATGAGCAAGAGCACGGTCAGGAGAATCGATAGCGACCGGCCGCCACTGCCCCTGATTCAACCGACGGATGATGAATTAACGGCGCACCAGGCGTACCTGGACAAGCTGGAGAAAGAGATCGGCTACTGCGTCTGGCGCGGCCACGAAGAAGCCTGATTTTGCCACCGACAGCAGGAAATGACTGAAAGCAATTACATCGTCGATATCCTGGTCCTTCTGGCTGCAGCCATCATTGCGGTACCCCTTTTTCAGCGGCTGGGATTTGGCTCCGTACTGGGTTACCTGTTTGCCGGGGCGATAGTCGGCCCATGGGGCCTGGGCTATATCGACCAGGTTGATGAAATCCAGCATATTGCCGAGTTTGGCGTCGTGTTTCTGTTATTCGTCATCGCCATAGAACTCAAGCCGGAACGTCTGTGGGATATGCGGCGCATGGTGTTTGGCCTGGGTACCTTGCAGGTTTTGCTCACCGGGTTGGCGATAACCGCGATAGCGATGCAGTTTGGATTAACAGCCGGCACAGCCATCATTATTGGATTTGGTCTTGCGCTTTCATCCACCGCATTTGGCCTGCAAATCCTGACCGAGCGTGGTGAGATAAATACGGGTCACGGCAAAGCTGCATTTTCCATCCTCTTGCTACAGGACCTGGCGGTCGTACCGCTATTGACACTGGTTTCATTGCTGGCGGCCCGCACACCGCTACTGGAAGGTATCGAGTTCGCAATTCTTGAGGCGGCGTTGGCAATAGTTGGTGTGTTCCTGATTGGGCGCTTCCTGTTGACACCCATCCTGAACCTGGTGGCACGAAGCAGGACGGCAGAGGTCTTTACCGCGTCAGCGGTGTTCGCGGTACTGGGGACTGCCTGGCTAATGGAGGAAGTGGGGCTGTCGCTTGCACTGGGTGCATTTCTCGCCGGCCTGATGATGGCAGATAGCCACTACCGACATCAGCTTGTTGCGGATATCGAACCATTTCGCGGCATCTTGCTCGGATTATTTTTCATGAGTGTCGGCATGTCCGTAGATTTTGGTTTACTTGGGCAACAGGGCATGCTGATTGTTGGCCTGGTGGCCGGGCTGCTGTTAATCAAGTCATCCATTAACTGGATCTTGTGTCGATTCATGGGTGTTAGTGCGCCAGACGCCACCCGGGCATCACTGCTGTTATCGCAGAGTGGGGAGTTTGGCTTCGTCATATTCGGGTTGGCCGCCATAACCGGCATATTACACAAGGATCTGTTCAATATGCTGACGCTGATTGTGGCGGTAAGCATGGTAGCCACCCCGCTAATGGTGAGCCTGGGTGAATATATCAATCGGCTCCTGGCCCCGGGTGAAGCTAATCACGACGTCAGTACAGAGCACTTAAATTTAGCTGATACCCACGTCATCATCGCGGGGTTTGGTCGTATCGGGCAGCGCATAGCAAAAATACTTGAGGCTGCACAGGTGCCCTATATTGCTATTGAAAGCAACGCAGATCGTGTACTGGAAGGCAGAAAAGATGGGTTCTCTGTGTTCTATGGGAATGCCAACCGGGTAGATGTATTGAAGGCGGCAGGGGCGGGGCAGGCGAGCGTAGTGGTGTGTACGCTCGATCAACCAGTGGCATCCGTACGCCTGGTACGGATACTGCGACAACACTATCCCAATATTGCCATTCATGCGCGTGGACGTGATCGGCAACATTGTGACCAGCTGTTAAAGGCCGGGGCAACCATGGCGATCTCGGAGACGCTGGAAGCAAGCCTGCAAATCGGCGGCGAAACACTGAAGGCCATGGGCGTATTCGAGGAAAACTCATCCAGGATTATCGAATCTTTCCGCCAGGAATATTATGAATAATCATAGTTATGGTAAAGTCGGGAACCGGCTCTAATACAGTATTTTTGGCGCATATCGATCATTCGCCCAGCGCAGGTATATTCGGTTTATCAAGCAGTTAACTAACAAAAGAAAAGGAAAGTCACATGGCAGACGATAGCGGTTCAATCGTAATGGGTAGTATCTGGATGGTGGTGTTATCCATCCTGTTATTCTGGCTGCCGGTATTCGGGCCATTACTGGCGGGCTTTGTCGGTGGCAAGTCCGCAGGTGGTATTGGTGGCGGCATCATGGCGGTATTTTTACCAGCCATTGTCATGGTGTTACTCGCGGTCTTTCTGGTGCCATTGATTCCTGTCGCCAGCATCCCGGTCATAGGTGCGCTACTGGCGACAATATTTTC
>JAPHTU010000091.1 GCA_026196145.1 Gammaproteobacteria bacterium | reverse complement strand
CGACCACATTTCAATCAGTATCTTTTTATCCAGATTGCCCTGGTAGTGGGTATGCCCATCAACAAAAATCCGGCCGCTGCCTGTAACCTCAGATAAGCTAACGATGCCATTGCGATCCGTGTAGGCCTTGATCTCGCTATTCATATTGTCCGCTAGTATGGTAACGGGAAACCGCTTCAGCGGTTCCCCGGTATGTTTCATAAGTAATTGGATTGTAGGCATTGTTTAATCTCCGTGTGACTTAGGAAACATCGATCATTTGAACGGATCCATCATCCATCACCTCGGCAGTATGTCCCGATGGCTCGTCCAGGAACTGTACAGCGAACAGCGTTACGATGGCCGAGGCGGCAATGACGATGAAAAACTGTGATGGCTCAACAAAGGAGAAAACGGTCAAAAAGGTGACTGCACCTACATTTCCGTAGGCACCTGCCATGCCCGCGATCTGCCCGGTCATACGTCGCTTGACCAGTGGCACAATGGCAAATACCGCACCTTCACCGGCCTGTACAAAGAAGGAACAGGCCATGGTAGCCAGTACCGCAAGGCCTACAGGCCATGCAGAGGTAATAGAGCTCAGCAGGAAGTAACCAACAGCCAGGCCGCCTATCAGCATCGTGAGTGACGTCTTACGGCCAAAACGGTCACTAAAGAACCCACCGGTGGGACGTGCGACCAGGTTCATAAAGGCAAAGCCGGAAGCCAATAGACCGGCCTGAACCAGTGACAGGTCAAATGTGTCCTTGAAAAACAGCGGCAACATGGAAACAACCGCCAGTTCGGAACCAAAGGTAACAAAGTAGGCCAGGTCCAGAATGGCAACCTGCTTGAATGCGTAGCGATGCATTTCAGGTACGGGTTGTTTGAATATATGTCCATTGATACGCCAGATCTGGCTGGTCTGGTAGATATACAATGCAATTAAACCGATATATATGCCATTGGTTGCAGCGGATGACAATATACCCAGGTTATCCGGTCCCAGCTTCCAGTTCAGTACGGCCAGTGCAACATACATGGGGATGTTCATTAACAGGTAGAAGAAGAAGTCGCCCTTGCTGGTGACTTCCATGGCGCCGGTCTTTTTCGGCTTGAAGTAAGTGGAGCCCTTGGGAGTGTTGCGTGCCAGGCGGTAATAAACAAAGGAATAGATAAATGCAATCGCACCGGTCAGACCAACCGCGTAACGCCAGCCATCGTCACCGCCAAACATGAGGGCTATGGTTGGCAGGGACATTGCTGCTGCCGCAGAACCAAAGTTACCCCAGCCTCCGTAGATACCTTCAGCAATACCGACCTGGCGCGCCGGGAACCATTCGCCAATCATGCGAATACCGATAACAAAACCGGCACCCACGAAACCCAGTGCAAAGCGTGTAATCATTAACATTTCATAGGAATCGGCTATCGCGAAAAGCGTACAGAGCACCCCGGAGGAAAACAGCAACATGGAGTAAATCAATCGTGGGCCAAATTTATCAACCAGCATGCCGATAATGATTCGCGCAGGGATGGTCAACGCCACATTGATAATCAACAGGGCCTTGACCTCCTGCTTGGTCAAGCTGAAGGTTTCCTGTATCGCGGCCATTAATGGTGCGTGGTTAAACCACACCATAAAGGTCAGGAAAAAGGCAAACCAGGTCAGGTGCAGGGTTTTGGTTTTTCCGCTAAAAGAAAACAGGTTAAGTTTTAGGTCTGACATCATTGTCTCCATGCGTCGTTGCATTTGCTTGTTGCGTGGTTAGAAGCAATTGCTGTGCCAACTCATATACGAGATACAGATTTGGCACAGTCCTTGCTCCAGCTTTGATATGGACATCATGTTGGTATCAGATTGCATTGAAGGCGATCACCCGGTTGCAGAAGCAGCCGAGCGTGCTGCCTGTCGTGTTATCAAGCAGGTAGGTCCCAACGATGAGGCAGCCCACTATGTCGAACGTATGCGGCCGGATGCGCTGGTAGTTGTTAGCGATGAGATGGATAGGGCTATCCTGCGCGAATTACGCGCAGTAAAATCGATCAATCCCTTGCCAGTGCTGGTTTTCACCCGTGACGGCAGGCCGGAGTCGATCGATGTAGCGGTAAGGGCGGGGGCTTCCTCCTATATTGTTGATTGCAGTGACCTGGATCGGTTGAAACCACTGTTAGAGGTTGCCACCGCACGTTTTCGGGAACAGCAGCGCCTGGAGTCCGAGCTTGATAGCACAAAACAGGCATTGGAGGGTCGTAAGGCCGTAGACCGGGCAAAGGGCATCCTGATGAAGCAAAAGGGCATGAGCGAAGATGAGGCATACAGGGCCTTGCGCAAGCTGGCAATGGACAGGAATAAAAAAATCGGTGAGATGGCCGAGCAGCTGATAGAAGCCGCGGATATGCTAATGTAACCTTTACAGCGTGGAGCTTACGCACCAAATATTGTTTCTGACTCACCATTACGGTGCAAGATGCTAATTAGTTTATGTTTGTCGGTGTTCGGCTGTTCTGGATAACCCGCCCGCAATATCTATGCGGTTTAACCGTGTGCACCAGGTTTTCACAGTATGAGAGATGAAAGATGACGAATGAAGAAATTGAGCAGGTAAAAACATCCTGGGTACAAGTAATGCCGATTTCAGATAGGCTGGCTGGGTTGTTTTACAGCAAGCTATTTGAACTGGACCCATCGCTTAGATCAATGTTCCCGGAAGATATGGAAGAACAGGGAAAGAAGTTGATGGCGATGATCAATACCGCTGTGAACAGTCTTGGTCGTCTCAGTGAAATCGTTCCCGCTGTAGAAGCAATGGGAGAACGCCATGTTGCGTACGGGGTTACTGAAGATCACTATGACACGGTGGGAGAGGCACTTATATGGGCATTAGGCGCAGGACTTGGTAACTCCTTTACGGATGAAGTGAAAAACGCATGGGTGAAGGTATACACAATACTGGCCGATACCATGAAGCGTGCAGCAGCGAAAGTGGCGGCCTGAGCAGCAAAGGACCAGGGTGAAAAGAATTGATAGTCATGTCGTTAGTAAATACCGATAATAACACATGCCTCGGAACAGCAATCCATCATAATAACTTAACCAGCTACAGGTGGCCGTACATGGCCAATATGCAGGACTAATCTCGGTTAAAACTTAACACAGGTTCTAAAGGAATCCTTGAAACTGTCGATAACCGCACAATATAGGGCAGATCGGTTTAGTATTATTAACCACTGCATGGTTGAAGTAACTTTGTAATGGATAGAAGAGGGCACTGTCATGAACGAATTATTATTAGTTCTTGCGATAGCAGCGATAGCGTTGCTTGTTGCATATCTCTGCGCAAATTATATCTGCACAAATATCTAACCCGGCTGCTTCAGTCGTATCTCACAAGGTTGTTCCACTCCATTAATGCCTCCCTGGGTCTTCAGAAGACTCGTTATATAAAATGCTGATATATTGTCGCCCTGACAGGCTGAACTAAAAGCAAGGCGATAGGCCTCCTGAGTGCTGGTCTTAACTGCTATGGAATTCGATGTGAATATCCAGGTACCGTAGAGCGGCCATTTGAACCCGGATGAATACGTTTGGTTGTCAGGACCCTTGAAATGGGTTAGAAAAGCCACGTTCTGTCAGTAAACGGACTTATTGAGTAAATAATAAGAAGATGCCACATCAACGAAATATACTTGGTACTTATCTGCTGGTCTGGCTCGGGCTTTGTCTATTTGTTGGCTCCATATTGTTTTTGTTATATAGCTCTGATTATGAGACGGAACTAGGGACAATAAGCCTGGCCGAGAAGAATAACGTCAAACAGGCGCGTGACAATATCGAGTCTGATCTCTCCGGTGTAATCTCTAACCTCAGATATCTTGCTAGTCAGTCATCATTGGGCGCCTTTCTGGATTACCCGACTGAACAGTCACTACAAAGACTGGGTCAGGAGCTTGTATCAGAGCTCCGCGTCCGTGACGGAAATTATCTTCAGCTACGTTTCATTGGTCTTAATGGTTGGGAGGTTGTGCGGGTTAATAACTACCATGGTCAGGTAGGCATAGTCCCGAATAATGAACTCCAGAACAAGTCTGACCGTTACTACTATAAAGAATCACTTGAGTTAAAAACTCCCAATGACATCTATATTTCTCCCATTGATCTTAATGTTGAGCAGGGGAATATAGTTGTTCCCCACCAGCCGGTGATACGCTTTGCTATGAAAATATTTAGAAACAATGTTCCCAGAGGAATATTGGTTTTGAACTACGATGTAAAGACTATTCTGGATTCGCTGGTTAAAATTGATAAGAAACTATGGTTGGTCAATAAAAATGGTTACTGGCTAGCAGGTCCTGATGATGAGCTTGAGTGGGGTTTTATGTTTCCAGATAGAAACAATACCCGTTTTCAGGACAAATATCCGGATGTCTGGCAGCAGATAGTCGATGATAAAGCAGAATATCAGGAACTGCGCGAACAAGGTTTATTTACTTATGCCAGTCTAAGTCTAGATACTCTTGCTGGAGTTAACAGGGCCGACGAATCTGTAAAAGATATGCAAGTGCTTTATATGTTTTCCAATATTTCAAAAGCCCGGATTGATGAAGTTTTTGCAGAAATAAAGGTTCGTTATTCTATTTTGTTAATATCATCTATATTGCTTATCAGTATCTCAATCTACTTTCTATACCGCTCATCCCGAATAACGGAAAAATCAGTGGATGTGGCGCGTCGCAACAAGCTGAAGTTTGAACAAGTGGTTGAGTATGCCCCTGATGCAATGGTGGTCTGTCAGCCAGATGGCAGAATTATCCTGGTTAATAAACAGTCTGAACGACTGTTTGGGTATTCGCGTAATGAGCTAATCGGGAAACAGGTGGAAATACTTGTTCCCGAACAAAAACGTGATCAACACTTTGACCACGTTAAATCATATGTTGAGGTGCCGACAATCAGGCCAATGGGCTCTAGAGATTATGAGATAAAAGCACTCGGAAAGGATGGCAGCGAATTTCCGGTCAGTATTAGTTTAAGCCCGATTGACTCAGGCGAGGATATGCTGATCGTTTGCGCCATTCGCGATATGAGGCTTGAATAGTGTACAAAGATAATAAGCATTAATTACAAATATATTTCATCAATTGAAGGCGCCGCACTAGGCTGCCGATAGAGCTGTCTAAGCCAATGACCGTTTTATGCATTCCAAACCAGTGTTCTTGGCCAGGATTGCCTCAATACCCATGATAATCCGGGCACCCCTTTATATCCAGGCGTCAGTTTTTCCAAGGACTGTTTCACTTCCAGGGTTGTGCTATATCGCTATGAAATGGTGCAACAAGGTAAAAATCGCCCCAACACGGGGCTTTATTTCCGTAAGATTCTGAAAATTCTCCTTAGGTTAATATATTTCAAAGTTGGCATGGTAGCTGCATAGTAGGTTTGCAGTGCATCAACCAATGGCGGTTGATGTTGTCGTTAACATATTCGCACTGAGCAAAGGCGCTCATTCTGTAGATGGTTTATCTGTCTATGGGGTGGGCGCCTTTTTGTTTGGGCGATACAGCATCAAATGTTTATTAACAGGGAGTAAATGATGAGCAAGACCTTAAAGACCATATCAATGGCAAAGATGCCAAGGCGAAATGTATTGAAATCACTGGTGGTGGCGGTAAGTGCAGCTATGACATTGAGTACATTACCGATTAATAGTGCACTCGCTGTTGGCGATCCGGAAAAAGACGAACTGAAGTTTGGTTTTATTAAGCTGACTGATATGGCGCCACTGGCGATTGCCAAGGAAAAAGGTTATTTCGAGGATGAAGATTTGTTTGTCACGCTTGAGGCACAGGCCAACTGGAAGGTGCTGCTGGATGGCGTGATTGATGGTCAGCTTGACGGTGCACATATGCTTGCCGGTCAGCCGCTGGCTGCAACAATTGGTTATGGCACCAAGGCGCATATCGTAACGCCATTCAGTATGGACCTGAACGGTAATGGCATTACCGTATCCAATGACATCTGGAAACAGATGAAACCCAATATTCCCAAGCAGGCCGATGGTAAACCTGTGCATCCGATCAAGGCCGATTACCTGAAACCGGTGGTTGATAAGTTCAAGCAGGAAGGTAAGCCTTTTAAAATGGGTATGGTGTTTCCGGTATCGACGCATAACTATGAATTGCGTTACTGGCTGGCCGCGGGTGGTATACACCCGGGTTACTACGCACCACATAAAGGTGATACGGCAGGCACAATCGATGCCGATGCACTGCTATCGGTTACGCCGCCACCACAAATGCCGGCCACCCTGGAAGCCGGCACAATCTATGGCTACTGCGTTGGCGAGCCGTGGAACCAGCAGGCAGTATTTAAAGGTATCGGTGTGCCAGTTATTACCGACTATGAGATCTGGAAGGACAACCCGGAAAAGGTCTTTGGTATGAACAAGTCATTCACCGAGAAGTATCCAAACACCACGGTACGTATTGTCAAGGCGATGATTCGGGCGGCCAAGTGGCTGGACGAGGACAACAACAAGAACCGTCCGGAGGCAGTGAAGTACCTGTCACAGCCGAACTATGTCGGCGCAGACTATGAGGTCATTGCAAATTCCATGACCGGTACCTTTGAGTACGAGAAAGGCGATAAGCGTGCGGTGCCGGACTTCAACGTGTTCTTCCGTTACAACGCGACTTACCCCTACTACTCGGATGCGGTCTGGTATCTGACACAAATGCGTCGCTGGGGACAGATCTCGGAGCACAGGCCGGATAGCTGGTATGCGGATATGGCGAAGAAGGTCTATAGACCAGACATCTATGCACAGGCTGCCAAGGAGTTAATAGCTGAAGGCAAGATGAAGGCGTCCGAGTTCCCTGATTTTGCAAAGGAAACCGGTTACAAGCCTGCACAAACCGAGTTCATCGATAACATTACTTACGATGGCAGCAAGCCGAATGCATATCTTGAGTCATTCAAGATTGGTCTGAAAGGTAAAAAGAAGATTTAAGGAAGTACATGGTTCCGGGTGGATGCCCGGAACCACGTCAACCTTGATCGATTCATTTAACGGGGCGAACTAATGGAAACTGCAGTAGTAGAACGAAAGGTCTTTGATATCGACTGGTATCACCGGTTGCTGGCACTCATGGAGGGCGATGACCTGAACAAGCGAGTGACCCAATTAATTCACTCACTGATCGTGCCAATAGCAGCGATTGGTATTTTTCTCATGCTTTGGGGCGCAGGGGCAAAGAATGTAGAGACCTCGCTCGGCGTGCTGCCAGGTCCCGCCAAGGTCTGGGAGCAGACGGTAACGCTATATGGTGAGCATAACGCAGAGAAAGATAAGGAGACGGCTTTTTATGAGCGTATGCAGGCCAAGGCAGAAAAGGCCAGGGAAGCGGGCAAACCACAGGCAAAGATTGATAAGTATCTGAACCGTAAATACGTGGGTACAGCAACATTTGTTGATCAGATCGGAACCAGCCTGCTAACCGTCATGAGCGGTTTCATACTGGCATCGCTCATAGCGATACCCATCGGCATTATCGTTGGTATGAGTAATACGCTATACCAGGCCTTTAACCCGATCATTCAGATATTCAAGCCGGTATCACCACTGGCGTGGTTGCCGCTGGTAACAATAGTCGTGTCAGCTGTGTATGTCAGTGAAGACCCGATGTTCGAGAAATCATTCCTGAATTCGGCCTTGGTGGTTACGCTGTGCTGTCTGTGGCCAACGATTGTTAATACTGCTGTGGGTGTATCAGGAGTGAGTAAGGATTTAATCAATGTAAGCCGTGTACTTAAGCTGAGCTGGTTGACCAAGACGATGAAGATCGTGCTGCCATCGTCGGTACCGATGATCTTCACCGGGCTGCGCCTGTCCCTCGGTATCGGCTGGATGGTACTGATCGCGGCCGAGATGCTGGCGCAAAACCCGGGTTTGGGTAAGTTTGTCTGGGATGAATTTCAGAACGGCAGTTCCAACTCACTGGCTCGTATCATGGTAGCGGTATTGGCCATCGGCTTTATCGGCTTCATGCTGGATCGCGGCATGTTAATGTTACAGAAAAACTTTAGTTGGGATAAAAGCGCCGTGTTGCGTTAATCAGGAGATTAAACATGAATAGTTATTTAAAGATTGATCATGTTGGAATTACATTCCCAACTGATAATGGTCCACTGGAAGTATTGAAGTCGGTAAATCTCGATATTGAGCAGGGCGAGTTTGTTTCCCTGATCGGTCATTCGGGCTGCGGTAAATCCACGGTGCTGAATATTGTTGCAGGTCTGTTGCAGGCCAGCACCGGTGGTGTGATCCTGGAGGAAAAAGAGGTCGATGAACCGGGTCCTGACCGAGCTGTTATCTTCCAGAATCATTCACTGATGCCGTGGTTGAGTGTTTATGACAATGTCAGGCTGGCGGTGGACCAGGTATTCAAGAGAAGCAAGTCAAAAGCCGAGCGTGATGAGTGGACGCGGCATAATCTGGAACTGGTGCACATGTCGCATGCGCTGGATCGCAAACCGGATGAGATTTCCGGTGGTATGAAACAGCGTGTTGGTATTGCGCGGGCGCTGGCAATGGAACCCAAGGTATTGCTCATGGATGAGCCGTTTGGCGCACTGGATTCGCTCACACGTACCCATATGCAGGACTCGCTCATGGAGATTCAGACCGAACTGAACAACACCGTTATTATGATTACCCATGATGTAGACGAGGCAGTATTGCTTTCAGATCGAATCGTGATGATGACGAACGGCCCGTCGGCGACGGTCGGAGAAATACTGGAAATTGATTTGCCCAGACCACGTGATCGCCTGGCCCTGGCTGAGAACCCACAATATAACCACTATCGTGCCGAGGTTGTTCGCTTCCTGCATGAAAGGCATGAACAGCCAGCCAGGGTTGATGTGAAGCCTGAGGAGACCGTGACTGAGGAGCCGCTGCAGAAGGTCAAGGTGGCCGCAAAGCCAGAGAGCTTGAGGTTGGTTAGTTAATTGGTATTAACCGCCAGCCTGACTCAGGCTGGCGGTTATATTAGTGCATTAATGAACCATTATTGTGCGTCCTGCACCGCAATGGTGTTGCGGGTTTGCTTAATTGCCGGATTTAACAGGCAAAATCTCCATAATTACCTGAAATAAAAATACTAAATCAAGTTGGCAAGCATATTGCTTTAAGCCTGATAACAAAATGATTTGAGTTGTCAGGGGCGAAGTATGAAAGAAAAACTGGTTTTAGTGGGTAACGGCATGGCCGGTGTAAGAACACTGGAAGAGTTGCTGAAGACCGATGCAGACAAATATGAAATTACCGTGTTCGGCGCGGAGCCACACCCGAACTATAACCGGATTATGTTATCACCCGTATTGGCGGGTGAGAAAACCATCGATGACATTATCCTGAATACAGTCGAGTGGTATGAAGAAAACAATATTACGCTGCATAGCGGAGACCTGGTTACCCGTATTGACCGTGTTAACCAAAAGGTTGTGACTGAAAGCGGTAGTGAAGCCAGCTACGATCGCCTGTTACTCGCGACCGGTTCCAATCCCTTTATTATCCCTATCCCGGGCGCCGACCTTGATGGCGTCATCGGTTTTCGCGATATTGCAGATGTCGACACCATGCTGGCGACGGCAAAAGATTATAAGAATGCAGTCGTGATTGGCGGTGGCCTGCTGGGACTCGAGGCGGCCAATGGCCTGATGAAAAATGGCATGGATGTCACCGTGGTTCATCTGCTGGACAGCCTGATGGAGCGCCAGCTGGATAAGCCGGCCTCTGCCTTACTTAAATCCTCCCTGGAAGAACGCGGTCTCACCTTTTTGATGGAGGCACAAACCGCCTCCATCGAGGGTGACGGGCGTGTATCGAGCGTCAAGTTTGCCGATGGCTCGGAAGTTGAAGCCGACCTGGTGGTCATGGCCGTTGGTATCCGACCCAATATGACGCTGGCCCAGGAAGCCGGCATTTATTGTGATCGCGGCATCGTGGTGAATGACACCATGCAGACCTATGATCCAAAGGTATATGCCGTCGGAGAATGTGTTCAGCACCGTGATATCTGCTACGGGCTGGTTGCACCCCTGTTTGACCAGGCCAAGGTAGCCGCCAATCACCTGGCCCGGATTGGCAGTAAACGCTATGAAGGTTCAGTGATGTCTACCAAATTAAAGGTTACCGGTATCGACCTGTTCTCTGCCGGCGAATTTAACGAGGAAGAGGGTGACGAGGCCATGGTATTGCAGGACCCGGCATCCAACACCTACAAGAAACTGGTGATCCGTGACAACAGGATCAAGGGAGCAGTCATGTACGGTGACACCATTGACGGCACCTGGTACTTCCAGCTCATGCGTGAAGGGACTGATATCACCAGTTTCAGAAAAAGTATTTTATTCGGTCAGCACGATCTGGGTGATGCCGGCCACGGCGATGAAACACGAGTGGCCGCCATGTCTGATGATGCAGAGATCTGTGGTTGTAACGGTGTCTGTAAGGGTGAAATCGTTGATGCGATTGTCAAAAAAGGTTTGTTTACGCTGGATGATGTGCGTGCCCATACCAAGGCATCCTCTTCCTGTGGTTCCTGTACCGGGCTGGTGGAGGCCGTGCTATCGAATACTGTTGGTGATGGTTACGATGCCTCACCCAACAAGCAGCCGATGTGTAAATGCACCGAGCACTCGCATGACGAGGTGATAGATGCAATCAAGGAGAATGAATTAAAGACAATGGACGCGGTACGCGACCTTATGGACTGGAAAACACCGGATGGTTGTGCCGCCTGTCGTCCTGCGCTGAATTATTATCTGCTGGCACGCTGGCCTGATGAATATCAGGATGATGCCCAGTCGCGTTTTATTAATGAGCGTGCTCACGGCAATATCCAGAAAGACGGAACCTATTCGGTAGTACCACGTATGTTTGGTGGGCTGGTCAAGCCGGATGAGTTACGTGCAATAGCAGATGTTTGCGACAAGTATGAGGTACCGGAAATGAAGGTAACCGGCGGTCAGCGTATCGACCTGTTTGGTGTCAAGAAAGAAGACCTGCCACCCATGTGGAAAGACCTGTCTGATGCCGGTTTTGTATCCGGCCATGCCTATGGCAAGGCCATGCGTACCGTGAAGACCTGTGCCGGCAATACCTGGTGTCGCTTTGGTACACAAAACTCAACCGGGTTGGGGGTTAAACTGGAGGAGCTCACCTGGGGTTCATGGATGCCACATAAGTTCAAGCTGGCGGTTTCCGGTTGTCCACGAAACTGTGCAGAGGCAACCATCAAGGACTTTGGCGTAGTCTGTGTTGATTCCGGCTACGAGTTACATGTCGGTGGTAATGGCGGTATCAAGGTGCGCGTTACCGATCTGTTGACGCGCGTAGAGACAGAGGAAGAGGTGCTTGAATACTGTGGTGCCTTTACCCAGATGTACCGTGAAGAGGCACACTACCTGGAACGTACTGCACCATGGGTGGAACGCGTCAGCCTGGGTTATATCAAGGAACGTATCCTGGATGATGCGGCAGAACGCAAGGCGTTATATGAGCGTTTCAAGTATGGCCAGAAGTTTTCACAGATAGATCCATGGAAGGCGCGGGCCGAAGGCGCCGAGGCACATGAATTTAACACCATCAAGATTGTTGCGTAAGCGGAGAATACATTATGACTAACTGGATAGAAGCTGTGAAACTGAAAGATATTCCCCGCCTGGGCTCACGTGTAATAAAGACCGATACGGTCAATATCGCACTATTCAGAACAACCCTGGATGAGGTGTTTGCAATCAAGGATGAGTGTCCGCACAAACAGGGACCGCTGTCCCAGGGCATTGTGCATGGCACTTCGGTGACCTGCCCTCTGCATAACTGGAAGATCGATCTGGCCAGTGGAGAGGCGCTGGGTCCTGATGAAGGCTGTACAAATACCTATAGCACTAAAGTTGAAAATGGCATGGTTTATTTGACTTCTGACAAGATGATGGCGGCATGATATGACATGATTTCCTGTCCACTGTCGATCACCAAACCGGGTGTTGCATTAGCACGGGTTATAGGCGGTCAGTAATTTGACCTGGAATTTGTCAGGTCGGGTGGAAACGGGGCATAACAGCATGATATTCATGTCCGCTACTCATACATACTTCAGGAGATAAACATATGTTGGTAAAAGATATTATGACAACAGGTGTTCGTACCGTGACGCCGGAAACAAAGTTACTGGAAGTCGTCTCGTTAATGACGCTTTACCGGTTTAGCGGTCTGCCCGTTGTTGAAGATGAAAAGCTGGTTGGCCTGATAGCTGAAAAGGACGTGCTCAGCCAGTTGTTCCCGAGCCTGGAAGATACCATGCAGGAAGGTATTGCGAACATTGATTTTGTCGAGAAGTCACGTGAGTACAAGACCATTATGGGTAAGGATGTTGCTTCACTGATGACCCGGGGTGTTAAAACAGTTGATCCCGATATGCCCATTCTCAAGGCGGCGATCATTATGACCAATAGCCGTTTCAGACGCATACCGGTTGCCGAGGGCGACAAGCTGGTAGGCATGCTCAGTCTGGGTGATGTTCATAAGGCTATCTTCCACCAGTGCCTTACCCTGTCACAGGAAAGCTGACAAACAGCGAATGTGTTTATGTTATTTGGCCGTAATCAAAAGAAACCGATCAAGTTAGCCGACAAGGGTGTTGTCGAGTGGAAATATGCCACCTGCGGTTATTGTTCCACCGGTTGTTCAATAGAGGTCGGCCTGGATAAAGATGGCAAAGGGGTGTCGGCGCGTGGTGTTGCCGATGCAGATGTCAATCAGGGAAAGCTTTGTATCAAGGGTATTTTTGAGAACGAGCTATTTACCTCGTCCGGCCGCGGTATGTACCCGCTAATGCGTAACAACCGCTGGGATGATTTTGAACGCGTTGGCTGGGATGCAGCGTTAGACAAAACTGCTGCCGAGATTCGCAGGATACAGGATCAGTATGGTCGGGATGCCTTCTCCATCGTGTCTACCGGCCAGATCATGACCGAAGAGTTTTATACCCTGGGTAAGCTATCACGTGGTGTCATAGGCACCAATAATTATGATGGGAATACCACCTTGTGTATGGCCTCTGCTGTTTCAGGTTATAAGCGCTCCTTTGGCTCAGATGGCCCCCCTGGATGTTATGATGATTTTGAGCACACAGAATGTCTAATCGCCTGGGGTTCTAATCTGCCTGAACAGCACCCTATTATTTACTGGCGCTTACAGGAAGCGCAGGAAAAACGTCAGTTTCCTCTCATTGTTATTGATCCCCGTGTCACGATGCTGGCACAAAAAGCCGATATGCATCTCGCCATTAATCCCGGTACGGATGTGGTGTTACTAAATGCACTCTGTCATGTGATTCTGGAAGAGGGGCTG